>NZ_JBITFB010000028.1:0-141207 GCF_044455625.1 Kitasatospora sp. NPDC051164
CCTGTGGGGCTTGCATGAGCCGTGTGCCGCGAGGAGTGGCTCGCACGGTTCTGAGGGGGGAGCGGCGGGGTGACCCGCCGCTCCTACCCGGCAATACCTGGCTGATCTGCATCCTCGGTGCCTCGTGGTGGTGGCTCGGCCCGTGCTTCTCAAGGCTGGAGCGTGAGTTCCGAGGAAATCGGGTGCGGTGTGTGGGGCGCCCCGCCAGGATGGGGTCATGAGTGGCGAAACCCGCGTGGGGATTCGGCAGGACGTGGGAGCGATGGGGCGCCCGCTGCCTTGGTCACGGGGGCGGGACGTTCGGCGGGGATCGCAGCGTCCGTGGTACTGAATCTGGCCCGTGCTGGCTGGGACGTGGCCTTCACGTACTGGACCCCTTATGACGCGCGGATGCAGTGGGGCATGGAGCCTGGGGCGCCCGAAGAGCTGCAGCGGAGGGTGGAGTCTCTTGGGGCGAGAACACAGGCGGTCGAAGCGGACCTGAGTGACCCGGCTGTGCCGACTCAGCTCTTCGAGAGCGTCGAGCGTGAACTGGGAAGCATCACCGCGCTGGTGCTCTGCCATTGCGAGTCGGTCGACTCCGGCCTGTTGGACACCACGGTGGAGAGCTTCGACCTGCACTTTGCGGTCAATGCGCGGGCAACCTGGCTACTGATCCGGGAGTACGGGCTGCGATTCCGCGGGCAGCATGGAAGCGGCCGGATCGTCAGCCTGACCAGCGACCACACCGTCGGCAACCTGCCCTATGGGGCGAGCAAGGGGGCAATGGACCGGATCACGCTGGCCGCCGCCCGCGAGCTCGCCCATCTGGGAGTGACGTGTAACGCGATCAACCCCGGCCGACCGACACGGGGTGGATGACCGAAGAGCAAAAGGCGGACATGATCCGCTTCACGCCCCTGGGACGCCTCGGTGTGCCGCAGGACTGCGCGAATCTGGTCACGTTCCTCTGCTCGCCGGAAGGCGGATGGATCAACGCCCAGCTTCTCCGGAGCAATGGCGGTCTCGGGTAGCCAAGCGCTTGAGGAATGGTTCACGGGCGCTTCCGGCTAGTGTTCTGACCGCATTGGTTCGCCGGGTTGGATTGGGCTGGGCGGCCTTCAGGTGATCGATTTCAGCCTCCGGACCGGCCTTCGCCTATGCTCGGCACGTGCTACAACGACGAGCTGCCAACTGACGCGGTAGCGTCGCTTTCGCCGCGCCAGCGGCTACTTCTGCACTGCCTGTACTCAAGGCACTGGGACGGGCTGGTCAGGCAGCGCCATCTGGAGAAGGTCGTAGGTTGCACGGACCCGTGGGTTGTGCCCTTCGTCGTGCAACTGGTCGGCGAGTACGTCTTGGAGATCCTTATCGTCATCTGCGACGAGCTCCGTGATCTCGCCGCGCCCGGCGCCAGGGGCCACCTCGCTTACGGGCAGTTCATCGCGGACAATCCGGCCTTCTTCGCACGCACGCAACGGCGGGTCGTGAGCTACTGGAGCTGCTACTACCGCGGTGCCTATGCGAGCTTCCGGGGCTACCCGGGGTGCACTCTTCTTGATCTGCTTCGGTCGGCTGCCTCCGACAGTGCAGGGCATCCCTGGCCCAACCTCGCCCCGGCCGGTGCCAGGGTGGACGGCTACGGCTAGCGACGTCGGCGGCGTAGGCAGCCCAGTCGCCAGCTGACGCCGTCTGCCACTGGACGGCGTTGGATGTGGATGCCGAGCATGCGGGCCAGGGTCGCGGCCGGGACGTACTCGGCGAGGGCGAACAGGGCCGTCGACCGGGCCTGGCCGGGTTGGATCCCGAGGTTGATCAGCGTTGGCCGAGACGGCCGGCGCTGATGTGTTGGCCAGGGCGTTGCCCTGGGAAGAGCCAGGGCGTCTGGTCGGCGTGTCCGATCACCGTGTAGGGGCGGCGGGTTGCGATCAGGTCGAGGTCGAGTGCGGCGAGTGGTTCGGGCAGGACGGGTCGGGGCGGTCCCCAACTGGACGCAGACCTGGCCGTTCGCCTCGCTGAGCTGGTCGACAGTGAGGGTGCTGATCGTGCTGAGCCGTTGCGCGTAGAAGAGCAGGAGTAGTCCGGCGACCCGGTCGGCTGTGGGCAGTGTTGCGTCGTGGAGGAGTCTGCGGGCGTCGTCCCGCCGGCCTTCGGGAATCGTGGGGGCCGACCGGGCCCTGCCAGCGCTCGGCACCGAAGGTGGCAGGTCCACCTCCAAGACCGTGGCCAGGGCAGGTGATCCGAAACCGCTGCCACGGGAACGGGGTTTGTGGCGGATCGTGAGCCAGCGCCGCATTTCAGAGGAACACCCGCGCTGTTCTGCCGGCGGCAGAACAGCGGCCCGACCGGACTCGACGATCACTACAGTCCAGTCGCATGGCGACGATTACCACGCGCACGGTCGAGTACCCGGCCGACGGTCTGACGATGATCGGGCACCTCGCACTCCCGGCCGGAGTCGATCGCCGGCCCGCGGTGCTGCTCGGGCCGGAGGGCATGGGGCTCAGCGACGTCGAGCGCCGCCGGGCCGATGCTCTCGCCGAGCTGGGATACGTAGCGCTCGCCTTCGACCTTCACGGCGGGCGCTATCTGGGTGACCCCGAGGAAATGCTGGCCCGTTGCATGCCGCTGCTCGCCAACCCCGACCGGATGCGGGGTATCGGTCATGCGGCGCTCGACGTGTTGCGCGCCGAGCCGCGGACCGACCCCGACCGGATCGCCGCCATCGGCTACGGCACCGGGGGCGCCGTCGGGCTGGAACTCGGGCGCGACGGCGTCAACCTGCGCGCGATCGGGACAGTCAACGCGCTGACCACGGGCCGACCGGGCGAGGCGGCGCGCATTCGCTGCCCGGTGTGGGCCGGGGTCGGGTCGGAAGACCCGATCATGCCGCCCGCGCAACGGGGCGCGTTCACCGCCGAGATGCAGGCCGCGGGCGTCGACTGGCGCCTCGTGGTCTACGGCGGCGCCTTGCACGCCTTCCACCACCCGCCGGTCGACCACCCCGTGGTCCCCGGCGTCGGCTACCACCCACGGCACGCGCAGCGAGCCTGGCACGACGTCGTCGACCTGCTCGCCGAGTGCCTGACCGTAACGGAGTGATCTGGTCGACAACCGCGATTCCGGGCCGCGGACCAGGCCCGTCGACCGCCACCGGCTCCGGTGGTCTCACCCTCGACGCGGTCAGCGGCTGGCGGGATCCGCCTGCCGCCCGGGCCCGTGGGGAGGTACGGGCAGCCGAACGAGGTCCGGCGTATCGGGAGCAAGGCCGGGGTCTCGGGTTCTGCCACGCCAAGGGCAACGGGCGCCATCGCCACAGGTCACGCGGACCGCTCCCAGCTGCCGACTGCCGACTGCCGACTGCCGACTGCCGACTGCCGACTGCCAACGTTCTCGGCTTCGGCCCCCGTTCGATTCCAACCGGGGCAAACGCCGGTCGGACTTTTGAGTACAGCCCGGTACAGCACGCTGTACATCGTTCCATTGGGCAGCATCAGCCGGGCACTGCCGCACTGAACGACGTGCTTCCAGCGCAACGCGATCCGCACAGCGGTCCGTTCGGGGACCGTGATGCTGAACTCCTCCTCGAACAGGTGTGTACTGCCGATGGCAACGGACAGGGTCCGCTGCAGCTCGGCTTCGACGGCCGCCTTCGCCGACAGCCATACGAGGGTCGCCCCCACCCCGCCGTTCACAGTCTGGCTACGGCTCTCGTCCAGGGTCACGGTGCGCGTCCACTCGCGACTGGCCTTCAAACTGCGCGTCACGGGGCAGGGCTCGGTCACGACGGGCAGGGGTCACGACGGGCATGGTCACGATACGAATACCCCCCTGCCCACCGGCGCCCCGGCCCGCCATCATGATCAACCGTGTCCCCCTGCCCCGAGCCGCCCGCCGCGGCGTCCGCCGACAGGCCCGTCCACGGTTCGCCGTGCCCGCGCTGCGTCGCCCCCTGACACATTCGCGGCGCCCGGCGTTCGGCCGGAACCTGCGGACCAGGCTCACCGCCCTGCTCATTGCCTTCGTCGCCGGCGTGGTGACCCTGGTCTCCGGCGCGGGCGCGGCCCGCGCCAACACCGGTGACTACCACGTCGCCCACTGCTGGGTGAACATGAGCGGCGAGTGGCAGAACCCCGGCCAGATTTCCAAGGACTGGGGCACCTTCCTGCAGAGTCTGCGCAACGCCTCCGGGAGCCGCTGGAACGGCGAGACCTACATGACGCAGGGCTCCAACTCGGTGTCGCTGATCCGGGCCGACCTGAACGCCGTCAACGGCGGCGGCCGCCAGATGACGCTGCGGCTCTGGTTCACCCCGGACAACCTGTACCTGCGCGGCTTCACGACGACCCCCGTCGACGCCCGGCCCGGCGACGGGGACATCACCTACGCGTTCAACGACGAGGGGTTCAACCTCGGCCGGACCATGGACGCCCTGCGCAACGGCCCCGACGGCGGGCTGCTCCCGCCGGCCACCTACCGCAGCCTGTCCTACGACGGCAGCTACCCGCAGATGGCACGGCCGCAGGCGCAGGGCGGCCCGGGCGTGAACCGTGACGAGACCGGCATGAGCTACAGCTCACTGATGAACTCCGTCTTCCAGCTGGCCTACCGTGCGCGCGGCACCGAGCAGAACGGCGGAAGCCAGTTCCAGGCCACCGCCAGGTCCCTCCTGCGCTTGATCCAGGTGACGGCTGAGGCCGCCCGGCTCCGCGACGTACAGGGCATCGTGATCCAGATGATGGCGAACCACAACATGGCGTACACCATGCCCGCCCGCCAGCAGGAGCTGGAGAACGGCTGGAGCGCGCTCTCCCGGTACGCGGCCGCAGGCCAGAACGGTGGCGGCCTGAACGTCGGCCCGCACGTGCCCCACGTGGAGAACGTCGCCCGCGCCCTGGCGTACCTGGCGCTGGCGCTCGCCCCGACGGTCAAGGGCCGATAACAGGGCGTAGGAGCTCCGCGAACCCACCCCTGGGAGGAAGTCGGCCCGGGCCGGCTTTCCTCCCAGGGGCTTGTTGCTGAGGAGCTTGAACGAGACCGGGACCGGAGCGGGCAGCACTGGATGAGGCCATCGTTCACGGCGATCATCCTGGCCGACGGCCGCACAGTGCAGGCGCCACGATCGCCGCACGGCCTTCGCCACGACCGCCGCCGGGTGCGCGGTTGGCCGCGCTGCCTTCCCTCAGTGTGGCGAGGCGCCGCGTTTGGCCAGTTCGAGGAGCAGTTCCAGGTCGTGTGCGGCCTCGGCGGCGCACGCGGCGCTGGCCAGCAGCAGTGCGGGGATGCCGGCGAGTGGCAGTGCGCGGCTGCGCAGCGGTGGGGCGAGGAGAGCGGCGACCCGGCGCGGTACGGGGCCCGGTCCGGCTGGGGAGAAGCGGCCCAGGATGCCAAGGGCGGCGGCGGGGATCCAGCGGCGGGTGCGGGTGCGTCGGGAGGCCAGGGCGGCTTTGCCCACGGTGTGGGCGACCTGTCGGCGGTCGCCGATGGCGGTGGCGGCGCTCTCGTCGGCCCAGCGTTCGATGGTGTAGGTGACGGTGTCGGCGAGGGGCCGGAGCAGCGGGTTGGCGGTGGCGGCCAGTTGGGCGACCGCGACGAAGAGGTAGTGATGGTGGGCCAGGTGGGCTCGCTCGTGGGCGAGCAGGACGTGGTGCTCGTCGGGGTCGAGGGCCTTCAGCATGCCGGTGGAGACGACGATGCGGCCGGGCAGTCCGGGGATGGCGTACGCCTCGGCGGCCGGGTCGTCGACGACGACCAGCTGATCGCGTCCGGGTAGGCAGGCGGCTTCCGCGGCGGCGGCGGCCAGCGTGCGGACTCGGCGCCACAGCAGCACCGCGGTCGCGGTGGTGGCCGTGGCCAGCAGGGCAGCGGCGAGCAGGCCGACCGACAGTGCGGCCGGGTCGTGGTGCTGGGCCGCCTGCGCCGACCAGTGACCCTGCGCCAGCCGGGCGAGAGCGGGGAAGCGGATCAGTGCGGTGATCGCGAGCATGCCCAGGACCAGGCTGCCCGCGGCTGCCAGGACCACTGCGCCCACGGTCAGCAGCCAGGTGGCCAGGCGGGGCGGGAGTCGTTCGCCCAGTGGCCTGGCCGCCAGGGCGGCCAGCAGCGGGAAGAGCAGCGGCAGGTAGACGGCGACGTACATCGGGGCGGCCCTACTGTCCCGGGTCCAGCAGCTTGCGCAGCAGTTCCTCGTCGTCGTCGGAGAGGTCGTCGACGAAGCGGGTCAGGACGGCTTCGCGATCCGTTCTGCCCTCCAGGACCTGGCGCATCTGGCGGGCGGCGAGTCCGGAGTCGTCGGCGACGGGGACGTAGGCGAAGGTCCGTCCGCGCCGGGTGCGTTCGAGCAGGCCCTTGGCGTGCAGCCGCGACATGGCGGTGACGACGGTGGTGTGGGCGAGATCGCCGCCGAGCACTTCCCTGACCTCGCCGGGGCTCAGCGCCTCGGGGGCGGCCTGCTGCAATGCGCGCAGGACGTCGGCCTCCAGCTCACCCCTGGCCCGGCCGCCCTTGGGCGGGGTGGGTTCGTCCATGGTCACGGACCCGGTCACCTCCTGCGCTATCTTCTACGAACTCGTAGAAGTTCTACGTGTTCGTAGAAGCTATCTGCCTGCCCCGAGTCTGCCATGCCCGCAAACGAGTGCGCAGGCCGCGCAGCCAAACCCAGGAGGATGTGCGTGAGCACAGCAACGGCGGTCCACGCCCCGCACCCGGCCATCGCGGCCCGCGCCGAGAGCCTCACCAAGGCGTACGGCACCGGGGAGACCTGCGTGGTGGCGTTGGACGCGGTCGAGGTCTCGGTGCAGCGCGGCGAGTTCGTCGCGATCATGGGCCCGTCCGGCTCCGGCAAGTCGACGCTCATGCACTGCCTGGCCGGCCTGGACACCGCGACCGCCGGGCAGATCTGGATCGGCGAGACCGAGGTCACCCGGCTCAAGGACAAGCACCTGACCCAGCTTCGCCGGGACAAGATCGGCTTCATCTTCCAGGCGTTCAACCTGCTCCCGACCCTCACCGCACTGGAGAACATCACGCTGCCGATGGACATCGCGAGCCGCAGGCCCGACCCGGCGTGGCTGGACACGGTGATCGACACCGTCGGCCTGCGCGAGCGCCTGGGGCACCGGCCCAGCGAGCTGTCGGGCGGTCAGCAGCAGCGCGTCGCCTGCGCGCGGGCGCTGGCGAGCCGGCCGGAGATCATCTTCGCGGACGAGCCGACCGGCAACCTCGACTCCCGCGCCGGCGCCGAGATCCTGGCCTTCCTGCGCCGCAGCGTGGACGACCTCGGGCAGACCATCGTGATGGTCACCCACGACCCGGTCGCCGCCGCCCACGCCGACCGGGTCGTCTTCCTCGCCGACGGCCGGATCGTGGACGAGCTCGCGGAGCCGACAGCCGACTCGGTACTCGACCGGATGCGGCAGTTCGACGGCGCCGGACGCAGGAGCTGACGGACCGTGATCAAGGCAAGTCTGCGCAACTTCCTCGCCCACAAGGGCCGCATGGCCCTGTCCACCCTCGCCGTCCTGCTCGGGGTCGCGTTCGTCTCCGGCACCCTGGTCTTCTCCGACACCATCAACCTCGCGTTCACCGGCATCTCCAGCTCCACCGCCGCCGATGTGACGATCAAGCCCAAGCAGGCGTTCACCCCGGAAATCGAGGACCGCGCCCTGTCCGGCGAGATCCCCACCCTGCCCGCATCCGTCGTGGCCAAGGTCGCCGCCGTCCCGGGTGTGCAGGCCGCACACGGCCAGGTCAGCCTGCAGAACCTCACCGTCGTCGACAAGGACAACAAGCCGGTCGGCCCCACCACCGGCGCGCCCACCCTCGGCCAGAACTGGTACGACAACCCGCAGGTCCGCCTCGTCCAGGGCCACGCCCCCACCGACGCCGGCGAGCTGGTCATCGACGAGGCCAGCGCCCAGCACAAGGGGGTCCACCTCGGGGACGCGCTGCACGTGCTCACCCCGACCGGCTCCACCCCGGCGACCGTCGTCGGCATCGTCACCTTCAGCACCGGCAACCCCGGCGTCACGATGGTCTACGTCGACACCGCCACCGCCCAGCAGGCCCTGCTCGGCAAGCCCGGCCAGTTCACCACCGTCACCGCCGACACCGCCCCCGGCACCACCCACACCACCGCCCAGCAGCGCATCCACGCCGCACTCGGCGACAGCTTCTCCATCGCCACGAAGGAGGAGCAGGCCCAGTCCGCCGCCCAGCAGGTCAGCTCCTTCCTCAGCGTCGTCACCTACGCGCTGCTCGGCTTCGCCGGCCTCGCGGTGCTGGTCGGGATCTTCCTGATCCTCAACACCTTCTCCATGCTGGTCGCCCAGCGCACCCGCGAACTCGGACTGCTCCGCGCGCTCGGGGCCGGGCGCCGCCAGGTCACCCGCTCGGTGCTCACCGAGGCGCTCCTGCTCGGCGTCGTCGGTTCGACGCTCGGCCTGGGCGCCGGAATCGGCCTGGCCGCGCTACTGAAGAGCCTGATCAGCAGCTTCGGCGTGGACCTGTCCGGCACCGCACTGGTCATCAACCCGCTCACCCCGGCCGCTGCTTACGGCGTCGGCGTGCTCGTCACGCTGGTCGCCGCCTACCTGCCGGCCCGCCGCGCCGCCCGCATCTCCCCGATGGCCGCCCTGCGCGAGGCCGCCACCCCGCCCGTCGCACCGCTGGGCCGCCGCACGGCCCTGGGCACCGTGCTGTTGCCGGCCGGCCTTGGCCTGCTGTACGGCGCCGCCACCCACCACGCCACGCTGATCACAGCCGCCGGCCTGCTCGGCGGCGGCATCGTCGCCTCGCTGGTCGCCCTGGTCGTCCTGGGCCCGCCGCTCTCACGGCTCGTCGTGCACGGCCTCGGCGCCCCGTTCCCGAAGCTGTTCGGCGCGGTCGGCCGCATCAGCCGCCTCAACGCGGTGCGCAACCCGCGCCGCACGGGCGCCACCGCGGGCGCGCTGATGATCAGCCTGTCGCTGGTCGGCGCGATCGCCGTCCTGGCCGCCTCGCTGACCACGTCCATCAACCGCGACGTGGACAACACCTTCGGCGCCGACTACGTGCTGACCGGCAACGGCCAGCAGCCCATCGGCCACGAGGTCACCGCCAAGGTCCACGCGATCCCCGGCGTCCAGGCCGTCACCCGCCAGCGCTACGCCGTCGCCCACCTGGGCGGCTTCCAACTCGTGCTCTCGGGTGTCGATGTCGCCACCGTCGACCAGGCTGTCAAGCCGCAGTACGTCGCCGGTTCCACCGCCGACGTCGCGGCCGGCAAGGTGATGGTCGACGAGACGACCGCGAAGGCCGACGGTCTGCGGATCGGCTCCCCGGTCGAGCTGCACTTCCTCAACGGCAACGTGGGCACCCTCACCGTCGGCGCGATTTCCAAGCCCCCGGCGGGCGCGGGCAAGGACGGCGGCAGCTGGGAGGTCTCCCTGGACACCCTCGGCACGTACGCCCCCGAGGCCCAGGACTTCACCCTTTACCTCAACACCGCACCCGGCGCCGACAAGAAGCAGGTTCAGACCGCCCTCGACACCGCCCTGGCCGGCTACCCACAGGTCACCGTGCAGAGCCAGGCCGACTACAAGAACCAGATCACCGGCCAGGTCAACACCGTCCTCTACCTGGTCTACGCGCTGCTGGCGCTGGCGATCCTGATCGCGGTCCTCGGGGTCATCAACACCCTCGCCCTGTCCGTGGTCGAGCGCACCCGCGAGATCGGCCTGCTCCGCGCCGTCGGCACCTCCCGCCGACAGATCGGCCGGATGATCCGACTGGAGTCGGTGCTGATCGCCGTCCACGGCGCGCTGCTCGGCCTCGCACTCGGGCTCGCGTGGGGCATCGCCGGGCAGAAGGTCCTCACCCTGTACGGGGTCACCGCACTCAGCATCCCGTGGACCACCATCCTCGCCGTCCTCGCCGGATCGGCACTCGCAGGCCTGGCAGCGGCGATCCTGCCCGCGATGAAAGCCGCCCGGACCAAGGTCCTGACCGCCATCGCCACCGCATAGACCGGCCCCCGGCCTTCGGCCGGGAGGCTCGGGAAGGAGACCTTGCGGCCGGCCCGGGACACCTGCGCGCAGTCTGCGGCACCGGAGTTGTCTGTGGGGGTGCGTATCGTCCGGGGCAGCAGGTGTCACAGAAGTGAGAAGGAAGAGGCGGGAATGGACGAGGTCAGGCCGCAGACGCGCGAGTACCTCGACGGACTGTTCACACCGGGCCTGCGGATCGGCGGCGATGCGCACACCCCGTACAGCTGGATCGAGATCGCCGAGGTGCAGGAGGTCGCCGCGATCCGGCTGCCGAGCGGCCGGTTGGTCGTCGACTCGCCCTGGATCGCCGGGCCGCCGCGCGAGCTCGCGTTGCGCGTCCCGCCCGGTGAGTACCCGGTGGACGTCTCCTGGGCCGACTGGCCCCAGCTCTCGGACGGCTACTACAACGAGTACCGGGAGTGCGCCGCGACGCGCCTGCGCGTGCGCGACGAGCCGGTGGTCACATGGGAGCTCGCCCTCGGCGTGGGCGAGGACCCGGCCCTGCGCGCTGCCGGCGCCGGGTTCGCGGCGGAGGAGGCCATGGGCTGCTTCGCCGACGCCACCGCCTGGCAAGCGCTGACCGAACCCTTCCGCCGCTACCTGACGGACGTGGCCGACGTCGGCTTCGGCTGCCCGGCACCCGGGCGGGACACCGAATCCCTCTGCGAGGACTACTTCGAGCTCGCCCGCGACGAGGAACGCCGGGCCGACCTGCTGACCTTCGGAGTCCCGGAAGGCTGGGGCCAGGTCTGGACGGGCCGTGCCCGCGACGGCGAGATCGCGGTGATCGTCATACCGGGCCCGGTGCCCACCAGCCCGTGGGACTGAGACCGCCTGACGGGGCTTCTTCTCTTCTCCTGCCGCTGCTCGCAGGCGGCGCGGTCGTCCAGGACGTCCTGGACATCCAGCAGGGAGTACCCCGCATCTGCGAGGCGCTGGCCGGTGCCGCCCGTCAGACCCGCCTCCCCCGGACGATCGGCTGGCTCTCCCCCGGGGTGGCCGGGGGAGACGCCGGAATCGCGCTACTGTGCGCGTACCTCGACCGGTGTCGGCCGGGCCAGGGGTGGGACGAGACCGGCCACCGCTTCCTCGTCACCGGGCTCGACGGCATCGGGCAGGATTCCGCGCGGATCGGCTCCGGCCTCTACAGCGGGCTCGGCGGCACGGCGTTCGCCGTCGCCGCGCTCAGCCGCGACGGCACGCGCTACCGCCGCGCGCTCGGCGCCCTCGACGACGAACTAGTGCCCCGCGCACAGCTCATGGCCGCGCGGCTCGCCGAGGGCCGCCACGGTCGGCCGGTGAGCGACTTCGACCTGGTCTCCGGGGCGAGCGGGCTGGCCGCGGGCCTGCTGCCGCGCGATCCGCACGGCGCGCTCGCCGACCTGCTCGGCGCGCTGGTCCAGCTGGCCGCGCCGAACGGCGCGACGCCGCGCTGGGCCACGCCGGAGGACCAGCTCGGGGACCCCGCGACGCGGCCCATCTACCCGTACGGCAACCTCAACTGCGGGCTGGCGCACGGGATTCCCGGCCCCCTGGCGATCCTCGCCCTCGCCCTGCGGGCCGGCCGTGAGGCACCCGGCCAGGCGGCGGCGGTCCGCTACCTGGCCGACTGGCTGACCGCGCACCGCCTCGACGACGCGTGGGGCATCAACTGGCCGTCGGCCATCCCGCTGCCGGCGGCGCCCGGACGACCCCCGCCGCCGGACCCCGGCCCGGCGCGCAGCTCCTGGTGCTACGGCAGCCCCGGGATCGCGCGGGCACTCTGGCACGCCGGCGAGGCCCTGGACGACGGACGGCTGCGCGACGTCGCCGTCGAGGCCGTCACCCGCGTGCTGGAGCGGCCCGACACCGCCCGCCAGCTCGCCTCGCCCACGTTCTGCCACGGCGTCGCCGGACTGCTCCAGGTGGTACTGCGCTTCGCCCACGACACCGGCCTGCCGCAGTTCACCACCGGGGCCGAGCAGTTGGTCGACCAGCTGCTCGATCACTTCGATCCCGACCGTCCGCTCGGATACGCCGCGGTGGAACCGGCCGGCAACCGGGTGGACTCGCCCGGCCTACTCGACGGAGCCCCCGGCGTCGTCATGGTCCTGCTGGCCGCCGCAACCGACACCGAGCCCACCTGGGACCGGTTCTTCCTGCTGTCATGACGGTCAACGGCCCTGACCACCGCCGCCGCGCGCAGCCGATCTACCGGCCGCTGGACTGGGCGGTGGTGCGGGCACCACTGCTCCCGGTGGACGCGCTCGCCACCGCCGGCGCGGCCACCGGCGGCGACACCCTGCTGCCCGACGCGCCGCAGGTCCGCCTCGCCGTCGAGGTGGCCAGCCGTGACCTCGCCGCCGCCCTGCACCGCACCCGCCCCGACGACCCGGAAGCTCGGCGGGTTCGCCGCAAACTGACGCGCTACCTGATCCGCATGTGCACCAGGCCGACGCCCTTCGGTGTCTTCGCCGGCGTCGGCCTGGCCCGCTGGAGCGACCACACCGATCTGGCGCTCGGGCCGTACCCGCCGCGCACCCGCACCCGGCCGGACATGGCCTGGCTGCTCGGGCTCATCCACCGTCTGGAGGAGGAGCCGGAGATCCGCGCCGGCCTGCGGCTGGTCACCAACGCGGCGGTCGTCCTGCGCGGCGAGCGCGCCCTGCTCCGCGACGCCGAAGCCGACGCCGCGGCGGACACCGTCTCGGTCCGGCTGACCCCGGCCGTACAGCAGGTGCTGGAGATGGCGCGACACCCGGTCACGGCGGACGACCTGGCGGCCGGGCTCGCCGGGCTGGCGGGGGCGACCCCCGACAAGGCGGCCGGGCTGGTCGAACGGCTGCGGGCCCAGGGCTTCCTCCAGACCGATCTCCGACCGCCCCTCACCAACGGCGACCCCGCCACCCACGTCCGCGAGCGGTTGGCCGCCGTCCCCGGTGCGCGGGAGCTGGCCGCCGGGCTCGACCACCTCTCCCGGGACCTCGCCCGGTGGGACGCCCTCCCGCTCGACGCACGGGTCCGACCCTGGGCTGACCTGCTGGAACGCGCCGACGGGCTGCACCCGGCAGCGCCCGGAGACCCCGTCCTCCAGACCGACCTGGCCCTTCCCCTGGCCGGCCGGGGCCTGAACGCCGAGGTGGCGGCGGAGGCGGCCCGCGCCGCCGAGCTGCTGCTCCGGCTGAGTCCCCTCCCGGCCGGCCCGCCCCGCCTGGAGTCCTACCGGCGGGCGTTCCTGAGCCGTTACGGGGCGGAGCGCCGGGTTCCCCTGCTGGACCTGCTGGACCCGGACGTGGGGCTCGGCCCCCCGACCGACTCGTCGGCCCACCAGCGCTCGACCCCGCAGCCGCCGCAGCGCAACCGGCTGCTGCTCGGCCTGGCCCTCGCCGCCAACCGGGAACACCGCCAGAGCGTCGACCTGACCGACGAGCAGATCGAGGCACTCACCGTGTCCCGGCCCGATCCGGCCGCCTGCCCGCTCTCACTGGAGCTCGCGCTGTTCGTCACCGCCGCTTCGCCCGCCGCCCTGGACGCCGGTGAGTTCCGGCTGGTCGTCGGCCCCAACCTCGGCGCCCCGGCCGCCGGCCGCCACCTCGGCCGGTTCGCCGACCTGCTCGGCCCGGAGGCCCGTACCGCCCTCGACGAGATCGCCCGGGCCGAGCAGGAGGC
Organism: Kitasatospora sp. NPDC051164; assembly: GCF_044455625.1. Taxonomy (NCBI): domain Bacteria; kingdom Bacillati; phylum Actinomycetota; class Actinomycetes; order Kitasatosporales; family Streptomycetaceae; genus Kitasatospora; species Kitasatospora sp. NPDC051164. The sequence goes on from NZ_JBITFB010000028.1 coordinate 13,653, forward strand.
CAGCCCCGACACGCTCTTCGCCGAGGTCGTCTACCTGCCGCACCGGGCGCGCTTTGCCAACGTCGCGATCCGGCCGGCGGTCCGGACCCACGAGATCGTGCTCGGCACCGGGCCCGGGGTGCCGCACCGGGACGCCATCCCGCTGCGCGAGCTGGTCGTGGGCCTGCACGAGGGCCGGTTCATCGTCGAGTGGCCCGCCGCCGCCGCCCGGATCACCGGGGTGCAGGGCCACATGCTCAACAGCATGGGCGCACCCGCCCCGGTCCGCTTCCTGCTGGACGCCGCCGCCGACGGGCGCTGCCAGCCCTCGCTGTTCTCCTGGGGCCCGGCGAACGGCTTCCCGTTCCTGCCACGGGTCCAGTACGGCCGCACCGTGCTCGCCCTCGCGCAGTGGCGGCTCGACGCGGCCGACCTGCCCACCGGCGCGGGCGAGGAGTTCGCGGCCGCGCTGTCGGCCTGGGGGCAGCGGTGGGCCGTCCCGCACCTGGTCTACCTGTGCGTCGGCGACAACCGCCTGCTGCTCGACCTCGCCGACCCCGACCAGGTCGAGGTGGCGCGCGAGGAACTGCGGGCCCTGCGCGGCACGCAGGCGCTGCAGTTCCAGGAGGCGTTGCCGCAGCCGCAGGACGCCTGGCTGCCCGGGCCGGACGGCCGCCACATCTGCGAGCTCGTCGTTCCGCTGGTTCGCGCGCGGGCCGCGGCCGTGGACCCGGCAGGGCTCGACGGGCACCCGGCTGGTCACGCGCACACGGCCGCCGCGGTGACGTCGGCCGCCGACACCGTGGCGGCGGGCACCCGGTTCCGGCCGCCCGGAAGTGACTGGCTGTACCTCAAGCTCTACGGCAGCCCCTGGCAGCAGGACGAGCTGATCGCGGGACCGCTGCGCACCTTCGCCGAGTTCGCCACCGCCGCCGGACTGGCCGACAACTGGTTCTTCATCCGCTACTCGGACACGGACAGCCACCTGCGGATCCGCTTCCACGGCGAGCGGTCCGCCCTGCTCGGCCCGCTGATGGACCAGGCCTGCCGCTGGGCGGAAGACCTGCTGGCGACCGGGGCCGCCACCAGGCTCGCCTTCGACACCTACGAGCGGGAGGTCGAACGCTATGGCGGCAACGACGGGGTACGGGTGGCCGAGGAGGTCTTCGGCGCGGACAGCACCTCGGTCGCCTGGCTGCTCCAGGCGGGCGAGGAGGAGGAAATCCCGCTCGACCGCACGGCGTTGGCGGTGAGCAGCGTCGACGACCTGCTCGACACCCTGGGCCTGTCCGAGCCGGAACGGCTGGCGTTCCTGCGCGGCGCCGCCGAGACCACCCGCGAGGGCGGCGACGAGTACCGGCGCCGTGGCAACGACCTGCGCCTGGCCCTCGCCGGTCCGGACCGGCCCGACACCGAGGTCCTGCGCCTGCTGCTGGCCCAGCGTCGCACCGCCCTCGCCCCAGCGGCCGCCCTGCTCGCCGCACTGCGCCAGGACGGCAGGCTCCGGCGCAGCCACGGCGCGCTGTGCCGCAGCTACGTCCACATGCACCTCAACCGGCTCGGCCTGGGCCCGGCGGGCGACGGCGAAGGGCTGGTCCTCGAACTGCTGCGCCGCACCCGCGAGGGCCTGGCCAAAGCACCCGTCACCTGACGGCCGGGCGGCCGCCGTGGGTCGGTTCCCGGTGCGTGCCGCGTCGCGCAGCCTGGCTTCCGGCCGTTGGTGCTCGGCTTCGTGTTCGGCCTGATCCCGGGCGTCGAGGCCGGCCCGGGTGCGGGTGCGGTACTCGGTGGTTGGGCCTCATCCGGCAGGACCCGGACACCGGACGGTGGCGGATGCACGACCTCATCCACGCCTACGCCACGTCCACGCCTACGCCACCGAGCAGGCCCAGCAGAGCGGCGAAGGCCTGCTCGACAGGGGTGCGGGGCCCGGGACCGCGGGGCCATCGGGTACGGTCACGGTTTCACGTCCGCTCAGTTCCGGTGACGGTCCGTCCGGATCGCCACCGGGGAGCGGTGAGTCCCACCCGAACCGTGTACAACCCCCTAGGGAGCTTCCTCGTGCACCAACTCCTGCGCCGGAGCGTTCCGGCCCTCGCCGCCCTCGGCATAGCCGTCGGCGCTCCGCTGCTCACCGCCGGCACCGCCCAGGCCCAGGCCGAGCACGGGTGCGGCGCCGTCGGCGTCCAGTTCTCCGTCGACGGCGGCAAGGGCTGGATCTCCGACGGCCGGATGTCCCAGCCGCATGGCGTCATCCAGGTCCGCCTGGTCGGCGACGTCGTGGACGGCTGCGACTACCGGGTCTCGCTGGCCTCCTACGACACCGAGGGGCCGACCTGGGCCACCTCGGGCAAGCAGACCTTCCTCGGCTGGGCGACCACCACGCTGCGCAGCGGGAACCGCCAGGCGACCCTGGACGTCTCCGCCCACCTGCCGAAGTGCTACGGCCAGATCGACCTGTACAACGGCGACAAGAAGTTCGACGGCGTCGCCAACCCCGCGCCGAGGTACCCGGACGGCATCTTCCCGGACAACCTGATCTCGGCCTGGAACGGCGGCAAGGCCTGCGTGCCGACGCCGACCGGCACGCCGACCGTCCCGGTGCCGACCTCCTCGGCGTCGCCCACGGCCACCGCGACCCCGCACCCGACCGGGACGCCCACCGCCACGACGACGCCTTCGGCCACCGCCACCGCGACGGCCACCGCCTCGCCCTCCACCACCGCCAAGCCGTCGGCGCCGGCCACTACCGGGACGCCGTCCAGTGGCACCCCGTCGACCGCCCCGGCGGTGCCGGCGCCGTCCGCGCCGGCGGACACGACCGGCCCGGTCGGCAAGCCGACCGCCAACCCGGTCTCGACCACGCCGGCCAGCACCCTGGCCAGCACGGGTGGCAACAGCAGCCAGATGATCGTCTACGGCGCTGGTGGAGCCGCGCTGCTCGCCGTCGGCGGGGGCGCGCTGGTGATCGCCCGCCGTCGGGGCGCCCGCCGCTGACGCGGCACTGCTGACATACCCAGGACGCCCGCGGTCCCCGGACCGCGGGCGTCCGTCGTCCGTTCACCCCGGACGGTCCGGAACCGGCGCCGGTACTCCGTCTGCGTCGTACCGAGCCGGCGGCGGAGCGGCGGGCCGCGTCGGAGGACGACCGGCGCCGTGTCCGTGGCCGAGATGGGTGGGCCAGCCGCGCCGAGACGGCGCCCGGTATGGCTGCCGCCCTGGGCGTGAGCTGCACGGTGTCCACGAGAACGCCCCACCACGGTCGCCGGCTTCCTGCACGATCGGCGCGTCCGGGTCCTTGGGAACGGGAATGGTCATCGGTCCTCTCCTCCGGCCGTGATCGACGCCGCCATGGCCTGCCTGCCGCGGTCGCAGCTCGCTCAGGGGCCGATGGCGGCGCGCAGCTGGTCCTGGTGGACGGCGAGCCAGGTGGCGAAGTCCTGGAGCAGCGGGTTGAGTTCGCGGACAGCGTCCAGGTCGCGGGCGCGGGTGAAGTGCTCCTCGCAGTCGGCGTAGTACTGGAACATGTTTCCGGCCTCGTCGGCGCCGGGGAAGTCGAGTTCACGGTAGGCGTCGGGGGTCAGGGGTAGGTACTGGACGGGTTCGCCGAGTGCTTCGGTGACGGCCTTGGCCATGTCGGTGAGCGTCAGGTGCTCGCCGGCGATGCTGACGGTGGCGGCGATGAGGTCGGTGCCGCGTTTGAGGATCGCCAGGGCGGTGCGGCCGATGTCCTCGACGGCGATGCCCGCCAGACGGCTTGTGCCCATCGGCAGCGACAGCTCGAGGACGCCGTTCTCGCCGCGGCGCGGTGCGAAGGGCCCGAGCAGGTTCTCCCAGTAGAACGTGGTGCGCAGGAAGGTCGTCGGGACACCCGCGTCGAGGAAGTACCGGTCGGCCTCGGCCTTGGCGTCGAAGTGCGGCACCTTGTACCGCTCCTGCAGTGTGGGCATGCGGTCGTCGTCGAGTGGGATGCATTCGCGGGTGTCCTCCAGGGTGGACCAGATCGCGTGCTGGATACCGGCGTGGCCGGCCGCGGCGGCCAGGGCAGCTGCCTGCGCCTTCTCGCGCGCGGCGGACATGTGCTCCCAGAAATTGGTCACCAGGTAAGCGCCGTACGCGCCTTCGAAGGCGGGCACGAGGCTTGTACGGTCATCCATGTCCGCCCGCACCACCTCGGCGCCGAGCCGCTCCAGCTCCTTGGCACGGTCCGACTCCGGCGTGCGGGTGACGGCACGGACCGCGAACTCACCGTCCTCGTCGGCGAGGATCGCCCGGACCAGCGCACCGCCCTGGGAGCCGGTGGCACCGAACACGGTGATGGTCTTCTTCTCCCTCATGTCCGTCATGGTTCCTCCCTGCTCGGGCTTCCTGGGTCTCACGGTGTGCGCCGGACCGGGACGATGCCCGGCTCGTGGACGGCGACGCGTCGATGCGCCGCTTGTCGCGGATGACCACCGGCGGGCGCTGGTCTCCGGTGTTCTTGCTCGGCCTGGGTGGAGTGGTCATGAGCCTCCCTTGTGGCCGTCCTCGTCGACGATCTCGGCGTCTACGACCTCCTCCCCCTCCGTGCCCTGCTGGCCTGTCGCGCCGCCTGGCGCACCGGGGGCGGTCTGGGCGTAGAGGGCCTGGCCGAGCTTCTGGCTGACCTGGGCAACGTTGTCGCTCGCCGCGCGGATCGCGGGGGTGTCCTCGCCCTTGAGTTTCTCCTTCAGCTCCGCCAGGGCCATCGCGACCTCGCTCTTCACATCGGTGGGGACCTTGTCCTGGTTGTCGTTGAGGAACTTCTCGGTGGTGTAGAGGAGTTGTTCGCCCTGGTTGCGGGTCTCGGCGGCTTCCTTGCGGCGGCGGTCGTCCTCGGCGTGCTGCTCGGCCTCGCGGATCATGCGGTCGATGTCGTCCTTGGGCAGGGCGGAGCCGCCTGTGACGGTCATCTTCTGTTCCCTGCCGGTGCCGAGGTCCTTCGCGCCGACGTGCATGATGCCGTTGGCGTCGATGTCGAAGGTGACCTCGACCTGGGGGATGCCGCGCGGGGCCGGGGCGATGCCGGTCAGCTCGAACATGCCGAGCTTCTTGTTGTACGCGGCGATCTCGCGCTCGCCCTGGTACACCTGCACGGTCACCGAGGACTGGTTGTCCTCGGCGGTGGTGAAGACCTCCGAGCGCCGGGTCGGGATCGTGGTGTTGCGCTCGATGAGCTTGGTCATGATGCCGCCCTTGGTCTCGATGCCCAGGGACAGCGGGGTGACGTCGAGCAGCAGGACGTCCTTGACCTCGCCCTTCAGCACACCGGCCTGCAGCGCGGCGCCGATCGCGACGACCTCGTCCGGGTTGACGCCCTTGTGCGGGTCCTTGCCGGTGAGCTTCTTCACCAGGTCGGTGACGGCCGGCATCCGGGTCGAGCCGCCGACCAGGATGACGTGGTCGATGCCGGAGACCTCGATCTTGGCGTCCTTGACGGCCTGGTGGAACGGGCCCTCACAACGCTCCAGCAGATCGGCGGTCAGCTGCTGGAACTGGGCGCGGGTGAGCTTCTCGTCCAGATGCAGCGCGCCCTCGGCGGAGGCCGTGATGTAGGGCAGGTTGATCGTGGTCTCCGTGGTGGCGGACAGTTCGATCTTGGCCTTCTCCGCGGCCTCCCGCAGCCGCTGCGCGGCCATCTTGTCCTTGGCGAGGTCGATGCCGTAGCCGTTCTTGAACTGCTGGACCAGGTGGTCGACGATCCGCTGGTCCCAGTCGTCGCCGCCCAGGTGGGTGTCGCCGGAGGTGGCCTTCACCTCCACCACGCCCTCTCCGATCTCCAGCAGCGACACATCGAACGTGCCGCCGCCGAGGTCGAAGACCAGCACCGTCTGGTCGTTCTCCTTGTCCAGGCCGTAGGCCAGAGCGGCGGAGGTCGGCTCGTTGATGATCCGCGCCACCTTCAGGCCAGCGATCTCCCCGGCCTCCTTGGTCGCGGTGCGCTGGGAGTCGTTGAAGTACGCGGGTACGGTGATCACCGCGTCCGTCACGTCCTCACCCAGGTAGGACTCGGCGTCCCGCTTCAGCTTCTGCAGCACCCGCGCCGAGATCTCCTGCGCGGTGTAGCGCTTGCCGTTCACGTCCCCCTTCTCCGGGAAGCACCAGTCGCTCTCGCCCATGTGGCGCTTCACCGACCGGGCGGTACGGTCCACGTTGGTGACTGCCTGCCGCTTGGCGACATCGCCGACCAGCACCTCGCCGCCCTTGCCGAACGCCACCACCGACGGGGTGGTGCGTGTGCCCTCGGCGTTGGCGATGACGGACGGCTCACCGCCTTCCAGTACGCAGACCACCGAGTTCGTGGTTCCGAGATCGATACCGACTGAGCGAGTCATCTCCAACCTCCTTCATCGCGGTCACGCACAGAACTTCCCTATATCGAGACATAAAACTTGAGCCGCATCATGTCAAGTCTGTCTCGGGGCTGTCCGCCAGTCCGTTGCCTGCGGAAGGCCAGCGACACAATGCGTGGCTGGGGATGGAGGAAATCTGTAACGTGGAGTTGAGGTTTCGTGAGCGGCGAGGTGAGTGCGGTGCTGCCGATCGACGACCCGGATGCGGCGCTCTACGCGGTGGGGCAGGTCGCCGCCATGCTGCACGTCCAGGTGGCCTTTCTGCGCCGGCTGGACGAACAGGACGTGGTGGTGCCGGTGCGTTCGGCGGGTGGCCAGCGCAGGTACTCGCGCCGGGAGATCGACAGGGTCGCGGCCCTGGTGAATCTGATCGGCGAAGGGCTGACCCTGGAAGGGGCGCGCCGGGTACTCGATCTCCAGGCCCGGGTCACGGAACTGGAGGCCGACCTGGACATGCAGCATGGCGGCGACCGGGCCCACGGCAGTTGAGCCGCATCCGCGCAGCACCGGGCGGGCACCTCGCAGACCCGGGCGCCGGCGGCGGTTTCCCGCCCGGGTCGAATCAGGTTGCGGCATTGAGGTCGGCGCGGCCGAACAGGAACGCGTAGCCGCAGGGAAGGTGGGCGAGGAGGCGGTCGGTGAGCCGCTCGCCCCAGAGAGCCGCGAGGGCGGCCAGGACGGAGGAGGCGTCCCAGCGGGCGATGGTGAGGCTGGTGTTCAGGGCTCGGGCGACGGCATCGACGAAGGCGGGCGCGGCGACGGGTTCGGGCAGGGGATCTGCGAGGCGAAGACGGCGCGGGCCCGCTGGGGAGCGTGTCGGCCAGTTCGCAGCCTTCGTCGCCGGTGAGCTGGCAGCCGAGGACGGCCAGGACCGTGTCGAGGACTCGTTCGGCCTCCCGTCACCGGGGTAGCGGCCGAGTCTGCGGACCCTCTGGATCAGGCGGGCGGTGCCGGGTCATGGGCGGTGGCATTCCGGGTCGTGCCGCCGCGGCGTGGGCGGCGGCACGAAAGCGGGTCAGGGTCGGTTGCCGGGGGCGGGGCGGCCGAACAGGACGTCGTAGCCGGGCGGGAGCTGGAACAGGACGCGCTCCATCAGGTCGTCGCCGGCGGCGTCGGCCACCGTGGACAGAACGGCCCCGATGTCCCACACGGCGGTCTTCTCGGTGGCGCCCTCGATCCAGGCGGCGGTGGCACGCACGAACCGTTCGGGACTGAGCGGTTCGGCGGCCTGCAAGGGGTTCAGCAGGATCAGGGCGAAGGTCTCGGGCAGACGGGCCGCGAGCCTCGCGCGCACGTCGCCGACCAGGTGGGCGCCGAGCAGGGCCAGCACGACGCGGGCCGTGCGTTCGGCCTCCTGCGGCGTGTCGTACTCGCCGCGTTCCTGGACCCGGTCCAGGAACGCCTCCCATCGAAGAGTCACCACGAATCCTCCCTTCATCCCAGCACGGTCCGGGCCGGCCCAGGGTACGGACGCACAGGGCCGATCAACCTCGGTGGCCGGCACTGCGCGAACCGCCGTCTGCGGGCAGGTCCGCGCCGCCCGCCGCGGGGGGGGTGCGGACTGCACGGAACGGCACAGGGACGCGGTCAGGCCCGGATCTCCTTGCGGTCGCCGCTGTGGCTGATCTCGATCTTGCGGGGCTTGGCCTTCTCCGCGACCGGGATCTTCAGGGTCAGCACGCCGGCGTCGTAGTCGGCGCTGATCCCCTCGGGATCCAGGGTGTCGGAGAGCATGACCTGGCGGGAGAACACGCCGAGCGGGCGCTCGGACAGCTCCCACTTCACGCCCTCGCCCTCGTGGCGGGGGCGGCGCTCGGCCTTGACGGTCAGCGTGTTCCGCTCGACGTCGATGTCGATCGCCTGCGGGTCCACCCCGGGCAGGTCGAAGCAGATCACGTACTCGTCGCCGGCGCGGTAGGCATCCAGCGGCATCGGGGTCGGACGCGACCACGTGCCCGTCGTCGTACCCAGGAACTGCTGGGTCAGCCGGTCCAGCTCGCGGAACGGGTCGGTGCGCATCAGCATCGCGAAACACCTCCAGGATCAAAGGGGGCCAGTGCGCTTCACCTGAATCCGTTCTAACATGTCATCCATCGGATGACAAACCCCCGAGTCGCCAAAGGAGTGACACGGATGGGAAAGCGGCCCGAAGGACCCGCCACCGGCGGCGGACCGCCAGCCGGACCGGCGTCCTTCCTCGCCGCCGCAGCCCACATGCCCTCATTTCAGGCATCTTGACAAGCGTTGGCCAAGGTTCTATCCAGTTCTGTGAAGAGGTCTGCCGGGGTCGCCCGGGAGGTGGCCGTCATGACGGGATCGCGAGACCGACGCGAGCACTACGCGGTGCTGGGGGTGGAGCCCACGGCGTCCGCGCGACAGGTCACCTCGGCCTACCGCACCCTGGTCCGACTACTGCACCCCGACAGCCGACCCCGCGAGCCGGGATCGGCTGAGCGACTCGGCGCGGTGGTCGCCGCCTACGAGGTCCTGCACGATCCCGAGCTGCGGGCCGCCTACGACGCCGGACGCGAGTCCGTACGGGTCGTCCGAGAGACCGGTGGCGCGGGGTCTGTGCACGCCGCGCCGACTCCCCCCGGCGCCGCGATGCGGCACGGCTCCGAACCGCTCATTCGGGCGGGCCCGATACGGATCGAACCGCCGGGTGCCTCCGCTTGGGCCCGGGATGACCCCGGCGACCTCTGGGAATGGATACAGCACCGGCTGTGGGAGGTGGACCCATGGCTGTGAACGGCAACGAGTTCCGCACCGCCGTCGCCTGGTGGGACGGCCAGGTCACCGTCGCGGTCACGGGCGAGCTCGACCTCGCCACTGCGTCCGAGCTCGACAACCGCGTCAAGGAGTGCCTCGCGCGCAAGCCCAACCGCGTCAACCTCGACTTCGCACAGGTGAAATTCTGCGACTGCTCGGGCGCGCACGCCCTGGAACGGCTTCACCGCCAGGCGCAGGAGGAAGGCGTCGTCCTGAAGGTCACGGATGTGCGGGAACCGCGCGTCACCCGGCTGTTCGACCTTCTCGACCTCACCGACCTGGTCGAACCTCGCTAACCTGCTTGAACCCGGGACAGGCTTGCAGGGGCTGCGTACCGCGGCGCCACGCCTCACACACGCGATCCAGGGCACCGATGGCGTGAGTCGCCGGCCGCCGCTCCAAGACCGTCCGTCAGCATCGTGCGACCTCCTGATCGCCTGCGCCCGTCCGGACGTCGAGGCCGACCGACAGGCCGAACTGCCGATCAAGCGACCCGGGGCCGTCCCGGCCCAGGCAGGCTGCCGACCAGGGGGGCACCGCCGCGCGCCACGGTCCGTGGGGTAGGAAGCAGGTCGGTCTGCGCGGCCCGGATCCCCCTGGCCATACCGCGGAGCAGTCGGGGGTTTGGGTGGCTGCAGCGGGCGGCTGCGTGCCGGTTGCGTACCCTCCCGCCTCGTCCCTCCAGCCGGAGGGTTGGCTTCGGCCGAGGGACGGTGGTTCAGGACTCCTTGGGCAGTGCAGGGCTGCCGTACTCTTCGAGCGCGTCGAGCACGGTCTGTAGGTCCAGCTGGGTGTCCGTGCTGCCGGGACCGTTCGCGATGGCGGACGAGAACCGGCCGTCTGGGGAGAATTCCACCCGCAGTGTCCAGTCGAGCAGTGAGAACCGCATCGTCCCGTCCTGCTCGCCCATGACCTGCCAGCCGTAGAGGCGGGCTGTCGCGCCAAGGTCATGGGCGTCGTGGCTCATCCGAGAGGGCTCGGGTTCCGTCATGGCCCGATGCTCGCGCGACCCGTGCCTCGGCGCCAGACGCCATGCCGCACGTCTGTGGACTCCGCAGGGGGCGTGGCCGAGCCGACCTGCCGCTGTGGGGGTGCCCGCCCTACCGTGGAGGTATGGGCGACGGCCAGGTGGCCTCGGGCGTCGGCGCCTTGGTGGTGACCGGCGGCTCTGACCACCGGCCGGACGTGACTGAGTCCTCGCGGGCGATCTCGGTCCCGCGGTGTCCAACGGCGGACACGGTCAGCGGGAAGGAGCGAGAAGATGGGTACGCCTCCGAACGATCCGGTGCCGCCCAACCCGACCCCGGCGCCGGGCCCCGGTGGGCCGGAGCCCGGGCCCGTGCCCGGCCCGGTTCCCACGCCGGGCCCCGACCCCGTACCGCCGACTCCTCCGCAGCCCGAGCCCGATCCGCAGCCACCACCTGCGCCCGCACCGGAACCGTGCCCTCGCCCCGGCCCGTTGCCGGGACCTGTACCGGCGCCCGAGCCGGTCACCTGACCGGCGCGACGGAGAGGGAGACGATCATGCCCACGAAAGACGCGGTCGCCGGCAAGCGGGACTTCTCCAGGACCACCAAGCCAACCGGCAACAGGGCACCCCGGGCGGTGGGCGAACCCACTTTCGGCTCGCAGGCGTGGATCCTCAACCTGCTCGGCAGCTCGGTGTCCGTCGTCGACACCGCCACCAACACGGTCACCTGATCAGGGGCCATGGGCGACTTGTGGCACCCTACAGGGGGCAAATGGACGTTCCGGCGAATCTGCTCCGGGCAATCCGGCACGACGTCTGGACCTGCGCGGACGCAAGTCACCCTCGGTGCCGATCTGGCCGAGCAGCCCCGCCCGGCCAGACCCTCGCGGCACTCCGGGTCAGCTCAACAGCCCGTGGCGTTGTAGTTCCAGAATGCGGCCCTGGTTTGCGGTCCGGCGATCCCGTCGGGGGTTCCGGCGTTGTAGCCAGTGGCGTTCAGGAACTTCTGCAGCGCCGTGATCGTGTTGGGTCCGACGGCGCCGTCGACGGTACCGGCGTTGTAGTGCCAGGCGTTGAGCATCCTCTGCGCCGCCGCCCAGCTGTTGGGGCCCAGCTGCCCGTCGGGGGTGCCGGCGTTGAAGCCCCAGGCGTTCAGGCAGCTCTGCCAGTTCATGGCCCTGGCCGTACTCAGGCCGAGGTTGTTCACCGCGAGGATGGAGGCGTCCTGGACGCTCACCGCAGGCCTGACGGCCGGTCGGGAAGCCGCGAAGCCCGCACTCGCCCCCGCCATGCTGCCGGCGGCTATGCCGACCGCGACGGTGACGCTGACGAGGGTCCTGGCGAAGGCGTTCGATCGCATGCGTTTGCCTCTCTGATGTCCGGTCGGTCGCCTCGGGATCCGGATGGGCGACCGCAGGGGCACTGTGTTCCCTGCCCCAACAGCATCGGTCGCGGCCACCGGCGACGTCGTCCTGTTTCAACCTGGCGTGAACAACGACGTATGGGAAGAATCGGCACCCACAGCGGCACACCGGACGGGCGGCGGAGGACGGATGGTCTACCGGTTCCATTTCACCGGCGCCGACCTTGCCCGCACCCGCGTCGCAACGTCGGTGCCGCCGCTGGAAGAACTGAGCATCGCGCTGCGCGTCCTACAGGACCGCAACCAGGCACTGCGCTTCGGCGCGTGGCGCCGCGAAGTCTGGGCCCGCCTGCCGCCCCAGGCGCGCATGGTTCTCGACCTGGCACCCCGCCACGGATGGGCACCTGCCTTCCTGAGCCCGCGAGGAATCGGCAGCGTCCCCGAGTTGCTGGAGCAGGTCGCCGCCACACCGTCAAAACAACTCCGGGCAAACCTGGCCCGGATCGCCGAGCGGCAACGCATGCCCGGCTGGGCCTCCGGGTTGGGCGACGACCCCGAGGTGCTACGGCAGCTTGTCGACGCCCTCGGCCGGGTCCACGCAACCGTCCTGGCCCCGTACTGGCCCCAGGTCACCGACCAGGTCGCAGCCGACCTGGCCGTCCGGTCCCGTGAGCTCCTGCACGGTGGTGTCGAGCGGCTGCTGACCGGGCTGTGCCCGCCGCGTATCCGGTGGCGGGCACCCGTGCTGGAGGTCGACCTGGTGTCCGGACTGGAAGGTGACGTCCACCTGGGGGGCCGGGGCCTGCTGCTGATGCCGTCCGCGTTCGCCACGCAAGCACCCGTGGTCGATCCGGATGCCGAACCCCAGCCCATCCTGACCTACCCCGCCCACCGCGATGAGAAGGCCGGCCCTCTGACCCTCATGACCCCGACCGCAACGGACGGCACACCGGCACCACTGGCCGCGCTGCTGGGCCGAACCCGCGCCACCGTACTGCGCATCATCGCGCAACGCCCCGGCTGCACGACCGGTGAAATCGCCACGGCCCTGGGCGTTGGCCCCTCCAGTGCCAGTCAGCACGCCACCGTGCTGCGCGAGGCCGGCCTGATCACCACACTTCGCCACCACAACACCGCCCTTCACACGCCCACCGCCGCCGGACTCGCACTGCTGGACACCGCGTAGGAGGCACCATTGAAGTGTCTCCGTCCTCAAAACGTGCTGGTCAGCGGGGCTGGCGTGACGGTCCTTGCCCGTGCTCGTGCTCGTGCTCGTGCTGGTGGGCGGGAGTCTGCGGTCTTGATCGTCTGACGGGGCGGTTTCCCCAATTCCCCCGCCACGTGACCCGTGTCCATGCACGGCACGGCCGGCTACGCCAGTGCGGCCACCAGCTCCAGCGTGGCCGGGGCGGGCATCGCCAGCGGGCCCAAATCCTGTGCGGCTCGGGCTTGTTCGCAGCCCGGGCACTCCAGCCGGCCCGGGCCGGCCTTCTCCCGCAGCGCACCTGCGTCGGCCGCCCGGCAGCAGGAAATCGGTCTCGGTCGGCCAGGTCCGGCACAACAGCTCGGGCGGGCGTCGGTCCGCTGGTGGCGGGTCAGCCGCTGGCGTGGGCGGTGTTGTCGATCCAGTGCCGGGCAAGGGCGGTGTCGCCCTCCACGGTGATGCCGGTGATGTCGTGGCCGGTGAGCGGGAGCCGTCGGGTCAGGGTCAGCAGGAGCGAGCGTGCCGGGCCGGTGACCGTCACGTCGGCGGGCTGAATCCGAGGCTGCCACCTCGCCCCGTCGGCGTGCCGTTCCACGAACCAGGCGCCCGCGTCACCGGGCATGTCGGTGGCGAGCCACTGCAGGGTTTGCCCCGAACCGCTGATCGCTGTGGCGGACTCGGGGCGCTGCAGCTTCCACGTGGGGGAGGCGAGCATGGTGAAGTGGTTGCCGATGAGAGCCGCCGCGATGTCGGCGTCGATGTCGGTCAGTCGGTCGGCTTCGCGGGCCGTGTCGGCTGCGGCGGCCGCGTCGAAGCCGTGGACGACCGCCTCGTTGAGGAGGCTGGACATCCAAAAAAGCGCTCCCGGCCGCTCGTCTCCCGCGGCGTTGAACACCGGCGCGTCCAGCGCGTCGTCCGAGCACGCGTTCGCGGCCCGCCGCGCGGACTCCGACAGCCACGTCGGCCACTCGCGGGGGTCAGCGGGGAGTACGGCCAGCTCCGTGGGCAGCTGTGCGGGGTCCGTGATGCGCCGCTCGATGATCTCCGCGACCCAGTGCTGGGTCCGGCCCACGTGCTCGACCAGGTCGGTGACGCTCCACTCCGGAGCAGTCGGCACCGCGGCGTCGGGTCCGGCCAGGACGGCTGAGGCCGCCAGACGCTCCGTGTGCTCGACGATCGTCCGGCGGGCGCGTTCCGCGTTCAGCTCGATCATTTTCTTCGTCCCTTCGGAAGGTGCCGCTCCAGCGGTCACCGGGAAGTCCGTTGTCGCCTTGCACAGGAGAAGACCACGCCCGCGCGGGAAACTCATCGCTCACCCTCCGAAAACTTTTTCCGGCCATCACCGGGCCGGCCCCACAGTCGACCGTCAACAACCCTCCCGTCCGGACAGCGACGACGGCAGCGGACTCGCAGCAGGCGAACCGAGCGACCCGGACGACCACGCGGCCGCCACCAGGCCGCCGCCGCCGCAGCGTTCTACCGCGTGATCGACGCCGCCCACGAACGCCGGTCCATGATCGTGACCAGCAACATCCACCCGGCCGGCTTCGGCACGATCATGCCCAGACCATCGCCACCGCGGCGGTCGACCGGCTCCTGCACCACTCGCACATCGTGCTGACCGAGGCCACCAGCCTCCGCCTCGCCCGGGCCACCTACGGCCAGGGCGTCGTCCCGCTCACGTGAGCCGGAGTTGGGGTCCGGCCGGATCCCAACACCGACCGGACGAGTGACTCATGGTCATACCGCAGCGGGAGATGACTGTCCGCCCGCAAGGATCACGAACTGTCCGCCTACCCGGACGGACCAGTGTCCGTGGACATCGTCGGGCTCGTCCCCGTCCTGGGCGGTGTCGTGGTCGGCGTCGACCGGGGTTCCGTCCTCGAGCGGCGCGTCTCCGCCGTCGCCGCACGAGCAATCGAGAGTCAGGAGTCGGCCTCTGCGTCTCGCGCCCATTCCTCGCGTGGTCGCAGCCGCGCCAGGAGCCGTTGGGCTTCGTCGCGGACGCCGGCGTCCTGGTCCGTTGCCAACTCGCGGTACTGCTTGATCAGCCGGTCTGCGCCTTCGGTCGTCATCCATTCGGGGTTGCCGTCCAGGGCGGCTTGGATCTCATCCGCAGTCCAGGTTTCTGACGCGTAGCTTCTGGCCAGCAGCACGCAGCGGAGTCCGGTGGTGTCATTGCGTTCGAGCAGGGCCACCGCCGTCTCCTGGATGACCGCGGTGTTCTGAACATCCAGGAGGAGGCGGTGAAGGACGTCCGTCACCTCGTCGATCCTGTCCGATATCGCGAGCCGCCGCCCGGCAGCGGCGCGAAGGGACCAGGCCGGCGAGTCAGCATTCTGAACCGCCGTGTCCAGCTCTTGATCATCGAAGGGTGCCATGTCCCCAGCCTGCCAGGAACCCCGGCGATCTCCAGATGATTTGGGCCAGCCTCGCTGCTGCTTGGCTTTGGTCTGCGCGAGGCGGGCGTGCTACGACGAGGGGCCCGACGTCTTCGGCTCGTACACCCAAAAGCGATCGACAAGCGTCGTCGTGCTCTGTCTGGCCGTCAACCCCGATCGGCCGGGCGGCCCTGTCCCGCTCCCCAACTGGCCCGACGAGTACGGCCAGACCGGCTGACGTTTCACAGGTTCCGGGCGGACCTGGAGGGGATTTCCCGGGGCGCTGCTACCCGAGGCGCGTGGCGCCAGTATCGGGGCGCCCGCCCTGGAGGCCGTACGAACCTTGAACAGCTCCTAAAGCAACGGTAATTGCGGCTCGGCCGTCCCGGAACACCGGCGGCCGAGCCGTCACCACTCCCTGCCGCGCCTGACCAGGACCGCCAGCACCACCACGGTGGGCAGTTTGATCAGCAGGGACTCGGCAAGTGCCGCGTACGAAGCGCCCTCGCCCTCCGTCGTCATCACGTCGAAGAAGGCACCGAGCAGGATCAGGGTCATGCTCGCGGCCCCGGCCCACGCGACCGACCGTGAATGCCACACCAGGAGAAACGCGGTGACGATCAGTGCGGCGCACTGGAGCAGGTCCGTCGTGCCGATCCACACCTCGGACCAGGTCCCGGGCTCCGTTCGCCCCCACGCGTTCGACCCGAGCAGCGCCACCACGACCAGTGCACCGGCCAGCACCCTGCGCCGACGCGCCGACGCCGGATCGTCGGCCCCCAGCCAGCCGAGCAGGTCTCGCAGCGGCCGGTCCTCGCGTATCCGACTTCCCATGACCGACACCATATCGCCGCGGTACCGCGGCCCGGGCACCCGGTCCGACTGCACCTCCGCGCAGTGGCGCAGTGTGGCGGCGGCCACGGCGGCGTCGGCGGTGGGCAGTTGGGCGATGCGGGTCGCGTGGGTGCGCCCGGGACCTGGCAGAGGGAGGAGTCCTGCGAGCCGACTCCCAGCGCACCAGGTGCGGGCACGTTCCAGCGCCGGCAGATGTCGGCGTACACCTGTATCTGGCTCTGGCAGGATTTTCGTAGGCGGAGATCATCTCGTCCCGGCGGTGGGCAGGAGAGCGGCCGGACCAGGTACCCGTGGGAGCTCGCAGGGGCGGCGGCGGTCGAGCGGGCCTGGGCGGAGTCGGTACGGCGTGACAACCCTGGCAGCAGCTCACCCCACGTATAGTGCAGGCGTTTTGCGGAACTGATGACCACGTCGCCGAGGAGGCCGTTGCATGGAGCCCGTCACGCTGATCACCGGTGGATCGACCGGAATAGGTGCCGCCACCGCCCGCACCCTCCTCAAGCAGGGCCACCGTGTGGCGGTCACCGGACGTGACGCGGGGAAGCTGGCCGCCTTCGCCGCTTCGGCCGGAGCGGGTGAGCAGCTGCTGACGATCACCGGCGACGCCGCCGAGGCGGAGGACGTCGCCGCCGCCGTGCGCCGCGTGGTTCAGGCGTGGGGCCGACTGGACAACGTCATTGCCAACGCCGGTTTCTCGCTGCCCGGCAACCTGGAGAGCCACGCCCCCGAGGACATGCGCGCCATGGTCCTCACCAACGTTCTGGGCCCGGCCCTGCTGGTGCGCGAGACCCTGCCGCAGCTGAGGGCATCCAAGGGCCGGATCGTGTTCATCGGTTCCGTCGCCGGGGTGCGCAACACACCCGGCAATCTGTACTCGGTCACCAAGTGGGCTGCGCACGCGCTGGCCGAGAACACCCGGCTGCTGGTCGGCAAGGACCGAGTCGGCGTGACCGTCATCGCCCCCGGAGTGGTGGACACCGCGTTCTGGGCCGAGCGCGGCGGCACCCCTGAGGAGGCGATGACCCCCGAGCAGATCGCGGCCACGATCGCCTTCGCGCTCAACCAGCCTGCGGGCGTGGACATCAACCAGATCACCATGCGGCCGACCGGGCAGCTTGGCTGACGCGAGTACGGCGATCGAAGCGGAGCTGAAAGCCGTCGTCCGCGATGCCGAGGGCGTCGTGGCGCAGCTGGAGGAGGCGTACGGCCCCGGGGCGCCGCTTCAGTTCCCCGCACCGGTGCCCAGGTGGTGCCAGGCGTGGCCGCACCCGTTGGCGCAGAACCGAGCCCTCCGCCGCTCGTCAGCCACGCCGAGCAGTGCGACCAACAGCCGGAACGCCTTGACGCGCTCGTCCTGCCGCAGATTGACGATCTTTGTGAGCTGCTCGGTGAGGTGCCCGCGCGTGAGCAGCACGGCCGGGGTGTGGGTGGGCCGGATCCCGGCCCTGCGGATGCTCTCCGGTCCGTCCTCGATGACGGCGCGGGCCTGGATGCAGAACCCTGCCAGGTCGCGCAGGACTTCGAACCTCTCGGTGCCGGCCAGACCCTCGAACCAGTCGACACCCTGATCAAGCGGACGGATGCCTTGCGCCAGCCCGTTCAGGACCACCGCGCGCTCGTCCATCCCACCCCACCTCCACAACGCCCCGACCCATCAACCGTGCACGGTCATCGAAGCAGATCACGCAGCCGCACTGGAGTACTAGCCGCAACGCCGTTCAGTTAGGGCTTGCAGAGGATTAACTCGCGGTCTTGATCTCTGCCAGGAGGGTGATGCCCTGGCTTGAGGCGAGCTCGAAGAGCGCGTCCAGGTTGGCAAGTTGGGGTTCGGCGGGCTCGATGATGCGGTCGGCGGCCTGGAGGAGCTGGCGGATGTCGCGGCTGCGGCGGTTGACGGTTTCGGGTGTGACGCCGAAGAGTCGGGCGACGGCGACCTGCGGGAGGCCGAGCCGCTGGTGGAGCAGGACGGCCAGGAGGCGGTCGGCGAGGGTGGGGACGGGGCGGCGGCCGGTGGTTCCGTCGCCCTTGATGCGGGGCCGGTGCCCGCGCCGCTTTTCGAGCTGGCCCTCGCGCTGGGTGTCGTGGAGGGCCAGGAGCTGGGCGGTCAGGCCGTTCCATTCGGTTGCGGTGAGCCCGGTGAACGTCGGATGCCGCAGCCAGGCGAGGTCGGGACTGGGCTGGTCGAACGGGTCCGGGGCTTCGTTGATCTCGGCGTAGGGCTCGGGGCGGAGGGTGTAGTTCCAGTCGCCTGCCAGGTGTGCCGGTCCAGCGGCAAGGCATTTGTCTGCCGGTCGCCGACGGTCACGCCGGTTGGGTAGGTGCTGGTGTCGAGTTCGGCGTGGACGGTCATCCCGGTGCGGGTGCGAGTCGCGGCGATGCTGTTCACGATGACCTCGTGACTGGTCAACGGCCTGCCGCGCCAGTTCAGCGTGATGTGCGAGAACAGCCGGTGTTCGACCTTGTTCCATTTCGAAGTGCCGGGAGGAAAGTGACACACAGTGATCTCCAGGCCCGTTTCCACCGCGAAGGCAGCGAGTTCGGCCTTCCAGGCACGGGTGCGGTAGCCGTTGGAGCCGCCCGCATCCGCCGTGATCAGCAGCCGGGTGGCCCCCGGATAGTCGCTGTGTCCTTGCCCGTGCCACCAGCCGGCGGGGCCGAGCGGGCCCGCGCCAGAGCTCGTCCTGACCGACGCGCCCCTGCCCTGCGACACCTCGCTGATCCCGGGCGCCCTGGGCCGCTTCAACACCGGCATCGACGACTGCCGCTCCCCGGCCGTTCCGGTCCGTGCCCGGCAGCCGCCGCATACTGCCCGGGACTCACTCAGGCGAGGGCAGTGCTGTCGGTGGTCGCGTGCAGGCCTGACGCATCCGAAGGCGCTCCCCGGCGCCGGTACGCCTGGTGGTCCGGACGGCTGCCGTCCGGGCCACCAGGCGTACCGGCTGTCAGGTCGCCGGGCCGTCAGGCGGCCGCCGTGGCCTGGCGGACGGCGGGGCCGACGGGTTCGAAGCCCTTGACGATCAGCCGCAGGGCCAGCGTCACCTCCCAGACGAACACCGGCAGCGCCGCCAGCGACCCCGCGGTCGAGACCTGCTCGTAGCGGCCGAACAGTACGGCGGTCGCCGAGGCGCAGATCAACGGCCCCCCGACGAGCCCGAGCACCGCCACGAAGCGCGGCACCAGCCGTGCGCGGTACAGCAGGCAGGCGAGCACCAGGGTGTTGGCACCCAGTACGAAGTTGGGCCCGATGAGGAAGGTCCAGTCGTGGACCGCCACCAGGGCCCGACCCGCCGTCCGCACCGCAGCGGCGTCGGAGCCCGTGGCGCCGGCCGCGAAGTCCTGCCGGAGGGTCACCACCGACAGGACGCCGATGATGCCGACGACGATGACGGCGGCCTCCAGCAGGCGGGCACAGACGTAGCCGAGTGCGGCCCCCTCGTGCTGCCGCCGCAGGACGGGGTACAGCGTGACCCCGGTGCCGACGACCGCCGCCGCGAGCAGCAGTTCGAACAGCGCCCCGAGGAACACCCTGCCGTCGGCGCCGGGGCCGGTCACGTAGTCGGCGCCCTTCAGGACGGGCCCGTACAGCACGAGGCCGCCGACCGCGGTGATCTCGGTGACAAGGAACAGGACACCCGCGACGACCGCGGTTCCTCTGGTTGGGCTCACGTGGACACTCCCCTCGAAAGGTGTACGGCGTACACCTGGCACTCACGGTAGGCGTACGCCGTACACTCGTCAAGCCGGAACACCGGTCCGGCAGTCGAACCGAGGGAGACCGGAGATGGCCCAGCCGACGGACGCGGCCCGACGGGCCCCCCTGAGCAGGGACCGGGTGCTGCGCGCCGCCGTCGCGCTCGCCGACGGGACGGGGATCGAGGCGCTCAGCATGCGCCGGCTCGCCCAGGAGCTGGGCGTGGTGCCGATGGCGCTCTACAAGCACGTCGCCAACAAGGAGGAGCTGCTGGACGGCATGGTCGACGCGGTGGTCGGCGGGATCGGGTCGCCGGACCCCGGCCCCGACTGGCGCGCCGCCGTCCGCGGGCGGATCCTCGCGGCCCGGGAGGCGCTGCGGAGCCACCCCTGGGCCCTGCAGGTGATCCGGTCCCGGAGCGGCCCCACGCCGGCGCTGCTCGCCCACATGGACGCGGTGATCGGCAGCTTCCGGACCGGCGGGCTCTCGGTCGACCTCACCCATCACGTGATGCACGCCCTGGGCAGTCGCATTCTCGGCTTCACCCAGGAGGTCTTCGACGCTCCGCCCGCCACCGCCACCGCGCCCGGTACTGGGCCCGACCCGCGTGCCGCCGAGCAGGACGCAACGTTCCGGCAGCTGGCGGAGCGGTACCCCTACGTCGCGGAGCTGGCCGGGGCAAGCGCCCACGACGACGACTCCGTGGTGGGCCAGGGCTGCGACGACCAGTTCGAGTTCGAGTTCGCGCTCGACCTGCTGCTGGACGGCTTCGAACGGCTCCGGCAGCAGGGCTGGACCTCCTCCGCCGCCGGCGGACGGGCCGACTGACCAGAGGCCCACCAGACCCGGCACGACGTAAGGCCTGCGGGGCGCGGGACCGGACGCCACGTCCGGCCCTCGTTCAGACTCCTCGCCCGCCACGCCGGCCGCTCGACGGTGGGCACGGCGTTCCCGCGGCAGGCCCAGCGCAAGGCCCGCCGCAAGTACGAGAACCGCGTCAGCATCCGCACGCCGGCCGGGCCAGGTGCCGGCCTGCGGGTCCGCGGCCGGGCAGCCGGTCGGCCGGAGACGAGGGCGACCCCGTTCCCGAGGTCGTCGCAGACCTCGGTCCAACCGGCCAGGCGGCCGCGCTGTTCGAGAGCCCGGACGCCGGGGGCGGCTGGCCAGGTGAGGTGGACCAGGCCGTCGCCGAGGGCGGAGTCGCGGCGCGCCTCACCCAGGCCGCGATCGGTGGGCTGCGTCCAGCCGGTGGCCTGGCTCAGCCCCAGCTTGGGCACCGACACCTCGTCGGGAAGCCGCCTGAGCGACCGGAGCGACCGGAGCGACCGAGGCCGCGGATTGGTCGGTGGCGGCGCGGTGGCGGCCGGCCCGGTGGAGCACGACCGGGCCGAGGTCGCCGGTGGTGAAGGTCTGGGGCCGCCGAAGTGGTCGGCGACGAACCGGCCGGGTTTCCCGATGGAGCGGTCTCCCACCACCTTGCGGACGAGCAGCGAGTGACGGAAGCAACGGGCCGGCCGGCTGCCAGAGCTCCCCAGGAACCAGACGGTTCGATAGATCAGCACCCCCGACCGGCATCATGGCGCACGAACATCAAGTCACGTGGGACAACCTCTAAGCCTTGATTGGCGCGGCCGATCTGGCGACCTGCTCGATCTTCGCGCAGTAGGCTGCACGGGCCTCCTCGTCGATTTGCTTCCCGTGTTCGGGGCGCACCCCGGTCCGGCCGTCGAGGCCCTCGCGCAGGATGTCGGCGTGCCCGGCATGCCGGTTGGACTCGCCGAGGACATGGACCATGACGGCGAACAGGTTCGTGTTGGGACAAGGCTCCGGCCACCACGGCACGTGGCCGGGGGCGTCGAGGGGAAGCTCGTTGATCGTCGCGTCCGAGTGTTCCCACGTGCGCCGGTAGAACCCGATGATCTGATCGCGGGTCTCGTCCTCGGTCGCCCACAGATCGCTGCCGTCATGGTCCTGCCACCGGGGCAGCGGTTCCGGGGAAGGGCGGTCGAAGACCTCGCCGAAGTATCTGGCCTCGACGGTGGCCACGTGTTTGACCAGGCCGAGGAGGTTGGTCCCGGTCGCTGTCAAAGGTCGGCGGGCGTCGTATTCGGACAAGCCGTCGAGTTTCCAGAGCAGCGCGTTGCGGTCCCGCCGCAGTCTCCCGTGCAGGTTGTCTTTCGCGAATTCATCGATCATGCGGCATGAGCCTGCCATGGGCTGCTCGTGGTCTCAAGATCCCGTACGTGGTCCGCAACGACTGGCAGAGCCGAGGCCAGGCCATGGCCGCCGCCCTGACCTGCTACAAGAAGCTCTCGAAACTTGCCACGTGAGACAACCTCCTAGGCACGGACTGTCCCGGTCCTCGGGCAGTGGTTCCGGATCACCCGTGTCGGGGCTTCCGGACCTGCCGATCTGGTGAGTCCTCGCCGTCCTGAAGACCGGCTCGCCTTCAGCCTCCGGCCGCACCGGGCGGCCGGGCAGGCTGTCCCGGCCGGGCGGGCCGGGACGGCGCGGCGTTCGCCGTACGGGCGGCCTGGCGTTGATCCAGGCGGCGCGGTCGTCCGGGTTGTCGAGCGTGTCGCTCATGGAGTGCCGTCCGGCGCGGCCGTACCGCCACCACACCGGGCCCGGCGCAGGTTGCGGCCGGCGGCAGGGGCAGCAGCGGGCCCGGCGGCGTAAGGCCTCGGGGCGGGTGTCCGGGAGGGCCGAGAGCAGGCGGATTGAGCCACGGCGGAACCTGGGATCAGGCATTGAAAAACCGGAATCCGGGTTCATACTTGTGGTATGTCGGACGAGCGGGAACCGCGTACGAGCTGGACGTTCCTGACGAACCACGCCCGTGTGCTGTTGATGATCTCGCGTGACGCGGAAGTGCGGTTGCGAGATCTCGCCGCAGTATGCGGAGTGACCGAGCGGGCCGTTCAGGGGATCGTCACCGATCTTGAGAACGCCGGCTACCTGACCCACACCCGGCACGGACGCCGCAACCACTACCGCGTCGTACACGGCACGCACTTCCGCCACCCTGCCGAGGCCCCTCACGAGATCGCCGGTCTGCTGGCCCTGTTCGCCGATGTCGATCCTGGTTCCGGCCCCGGTACCGCCACCTCACCTTCCAGGGGTGATCATCATGACGAGTACGCGTGAGCCCGCCCCCGACCTCCTCCGGCGCAGCGCCGCACCGTGTCCCTGTGGCGGGCGATCGCGGAACCGGGCGTCCGGACACGTCGAGGTCCTCGCCGGCCACCGCGCCGGTGTAGGGCACCCCGCCCCGGGCGCCACCCCCGACGGTCCGGCCGCCGACGGGCCCGGCTGCTGAGAAGGGCGGTGAGTTCGGTGCTCCAGCCCAGCGAATCCGTTCTGCGGGTCACCACACCGCGCCTGCGAATCACCACGACGCGCTCCGGGACGGCGGTGACCGTCCGTCTCGACGGTGAAGTCGACCAGGGCGACCGCGGCATACTCGAGGACGTCCTCGCGAAGGCGCTCGCGGACAGCCCCGCGCGGCTGATCATCGACCTGGCCGGGCTGACCTTCTGCTACTCCGTGTGTCTCAACGCCCTGCTCACCGTACGGCTGCAGGCGGAAGCCGCGGGCGTGAGGATGGTGCTGGCCGCGCCGCCGGCCCAGACCCGGCGACTGCTGGAGATCACCGGCGCCGACGAGGTCTTCCCCATCCACGCCACCGTTCCCGTCGCCCTGCTGGCCGGCGCCGGCCGGCAGCCACGCTGAGGGGGCCCGCCGTGGACGCCCCCGCGCGGTACGCGGTGACCCTGCCCGGACTGCCCGGCCGGCACGGCCCGCCGGAAGTCGTCGTCGTCCACGCCACCGGAACGGTGACAGCGGACGGGGTACCGGTATACGCGGACGAAGCCGGCGCCTTCCAGGTGGAGATCACCGGGGAGGTGGCACGGCCCCTCACGGAGCCGGCCGGGCCCGGCCGGCACACCTGCCTGCACGCCGTACCACTGCCCTGACGCCCCCTCGGACGGCGCGCCAGGCCCCGCCGATGGGCTTCCCGCCGATGGGCTTCCCGCCGTGGGCATGGTCAGGGCGGTCGAGCAGGTCGTCCATGAGGCGGAACTCCAGCTCACCGACGGGCCGTGGGAACTCGCCGCGACCGACTCCGCCCTGCGCCGCCGGACGGCCGCGGCGCCCCACCGTTGCGGAGAGGGGTGGGGTGGGGCGAGGTGGCGGTGGTGCCGCCCCGGGTCAAGCCGCGGTGGTGAGGTCGGCGCGGCCGAACAGGAGGGCGTAGCCGCGGGGCAGGCCGGCGAGGAGACGGTCAGTGAGGTGCTCCCCGGCGAGGTCGCTCAGGGCCGCCAGGACAGAGGAGCTGTCCCAACGGGCGCCGGTGAGGCTGGTGTTCAGGGCGCGGGCGACGGCTTCGACGAAGGCGGGTGCGGCGACCGGCCGGGGCAGCGGGATCTGCGAGACGAGGACGGCGCGGGCCCGCTGGGGCAGGGCTTGGGCGAGGTCGCAGCGTTCCTCGCCGGTGAGCTGGGAGCCGAGGACGGAAAGGACCGCGTGCAGGACGCGTTCGGCTTCCTCGTCGCAGGTGTAGCGGCCGAGGTTGCGGACCTGCTGGAGAAGGAGGCAGTACCGGGTCATGACGGTGGCCTTCCGGGGCGGTGGCCGGCCGGGCAGTTGCGGCGGCACGGGGCGGTTTTCAGGGGCGGTGGCCGGGCTGGGGCCGGCCGAACAGGAGGTCGTAGCCGGGCGGCAGCTGGAGCAGGACACGCTCGGTGAGATCGTCTCCGGCCGCGTCGGCCACGGTGGACAGAACGGCGCCGATGTCCCACAGGGCCGTGGCTTCGGTGGCGCCCTCGATCCAGGCCGCGGTCGCGCGCACGAACCGCTCGGACGTGAGCGGCTCGGCGGCCTGCAGCGGGTTGAGAAGGATCAGGGCGAGGGTCTCGGGCAGCCGGGCCGCGAGGTCGGCGCGGACCTGGCCGACGAGGTGGGCGCCGAGCAGGGCCAGGACGACACGCGCCGCCCGCTCGGCCTCCCCAGGGGTGTCGTACTCACCGCGTTCCTGAACCGTGTCCAGGAACGCTTCCCATCGAAGAGTCACCGCAGTTCTCCCTCCGTCGCACGGCACGGGCCGACGCGAGGCGGCGCCCGGTCAGGGCTCCACGGCCAGGCGCCGGTGCAGACCGGTGAGCTTGAGCAGCCGCACCACGCGGCGGCCGGCCCCGCGCAGGGCCAGACGAGCGCCGCGCCGGTCGGCCTCGTTGCGGGCGTGGACGAGGGCGCCCAGGCCCGCGCAGTCCATGAACGTCACCTCCGACAGATCGAGTACCACCTCCCGGTGTGACTCGAGCGCGGCGGCCAGCGCACGGCGCAGCGAGGGGGCGGTGTCGAGGTCGATCTCGCCGTTCGCCCGTACCACGATGGGTTCGTGCCGCTGGTCGCGCATGGTGGTCTCTTGCTGTGGGCCCGGCCGGACACCGTAGTGCCGGAACGTGCTGGGCCGGGTGGGTCGTTCGGCCCGGGCGGGGGCCGTCCCGCAGGGCCCGGGGGGGGTCGGTGCGGGACGGCGGTCCGGTAGGAGGGGTCAGGCCTGGATCTGCTTGCGGCTTCCGCTGTGGCTGATCTCGATCTTGCGGGGCTTGGCCTTCTCCGCGACCGGGATCTTCAGGGTCAGCACGCCGGCGTCGTAGTCGGCGCTGATCCCGGCGGGGTCGAGCGTGTCGGAGAGCATGACCTGGCGGGAGAAGACACCGAGCGGGCGCTCGGACAGCTCCCACTTCACGCCCTCGCCCTCGTGGCGGGGACGGCGCTCGGCCTTGACGGTCAGCGTGTTCCGCTCGACGTCGATGTCGATCGCCTGCGGGTCCACCCCGGGCAGGTCGAAGCAGATCACGTACTCGTCGCCGGTGCGGTACGCGTCCAGCGGCATCGGGGCCGGCCGCGACCAGGTGCCGTTCGTGCCCAGGAACTGCTGGGTCAGCCGGTCCAGCTCGCGGAACGGGTCAGTGCGCATCAGCATCGCGAAACACCTCCACTGATCGAATGGGTGCCAGTGCGCTTCACCTGAAACTGTTCTAGCATGTCATCCATCCGATGACAAAAACCTGGGTCGCCAAAGGAGTGACAGCCATGGGACAGCAGCCCGACACCTCCGCCACCGGCAGCGGCCCGCCCACAGGACCGGCGTCCTTCCTCGCCGCCGCCGCCGCGCTCGCCGCCATCGACGACGCCGTCCGCAGCGCCCAGAACACCACCCCGCCCACGCGGTCCGGCACCGGTGCACCCGGCGAGGGCCCCGAACCCGCCCTGGCCGCCCTGGTCCTGCTGCGCGAACTGCGCACCGAACTCGCCGGCTGGGAAGCCGGCCTCGTCGAGAACGCCCGCGACGCCGGCGCCACCTGGGCCGACCTCGCCCAGCCGATGGGCGTCGCCAGCCGCCAGGCCGCCGAGAACCGCTACCTGCGCCTGCGGCCCGCCGGGCGGACCCGCGCCGCCACCGGAACCGGGGCCGAACGCGTCAAGGCGGTCCGCGACCGCCGGGCCGCGGACCGCGCCGTCACCGCCTGGGCCCGCGACAACGCCGCCGACCTGCGCGTCCTCGCCGCGCAGATCACCGCCGCGCCCGGCCTGGCCCCCCGGGCCCGTACCGCGCTGGCCGCGCTCACCGCGGCCCTCGGCACCCCCGACCCGGCCGATCTGATAACACCCCTCGCCGACATGCGGCCCCACCTCACCGCCACCCACCCGGACCTCGCCACCCGTCTCGACGACCTCACCGACCGCACCGAACGCCTCCGCCATGACAGCGACCAACGACGCACCTGACCCCCTCACCACCCAGGGCCGCTGGCAGCACATCGAAGACCGGCTCACCGCCATCGAACGCCGCATCCGCGAGCACAGCAGCGCCGCCATCGCCACCATCGACACCTGCCTGGCCGGACTCGACGCCCTCCGCCACGACCTCGCCCACTGGCCCCGGCCCCCACAAGCCGCCCCCGCACCCCCGGCCGTCCCGCCGCAAGGTCCTCCGGGCAGCCCGCCCGCACCGGCCGGCCATCACCACACCCCGACCGCCCCAGGCGGCCCGCAGGACAGCCCGGCCCAAGGCCAGGCGATCGTCCGGGAACCCGCATGACCGCGGCACACCGCCGGACGCCGACCGTCCGGGCGCTGCGGAGGGGCCGGCCGTTCCGCAGCGCCGGTTCGGCGGTGCACAGGCTCAGTGCCGTGCCGGGTGGAACAGCGTGTCGTCGTAGTCCGGAAAGACGGCCGGCATCGCGCGGCGGAACGCGGTGACCTCCGCACTGTCCTCCAGACCCCGGCAGAGGGTCTGGGGCCAGTACCAGAAACCACGGGAGGCGATCAGCCGTTCCAGGTACGCGTCGAACGAGTACCCGGTGTCGTACAGCTCCTCGCCGAGGTAGTGGTAGTGGACGGTGTCGAGGGGGGGAACGAAGGCCGTGCAGGCTTCGGGGACGAACCTGTCGAAGGGTTTGACGGCGCGGAATTCCTGGTCCTTCGCCGTGTGCCAGGTGACGCCCTTCCAGTCGCCGAAGACTTCACGCAACGGCAGCAGGTCGATCACGCCCTGATCCGAGAGGTCGTTGTTCAGGAACTCGGGAACGGTGTGCCGCCACGTCAGGCGGACCGCGCCGACCTCGCGGTAGAAGGCCTCGACACCGTCCGGGAGACGGCCGTCGGCCAGGCGGGTGGCGAGCTCGATGTCGTCCGGTGGGGTCGGTGGCTCGACGGTGGCCTCCAGGAGCTGCACGCGGGGGTTGCGGTCCAGGTCGGCGATCATCGCGGTCAGCCGGGCACGGGGGTTGATCACGTACGTACGTCTCCTTCGGCGCTTTCAGCGACGACAGCGGGTGCGGTCGGTTCTACATCCGGTTGTTCTCGATCTCCCACGCGTCGCCGCGCAGCTCCTTGCCGGTGGTGTCGTAGACCGTGTACTCGGCGTGGACCTTGCCTGCGAGTTTGTCGGCGTAGTTGGTGTCGATGTCGGTGTCCACACCGGGGTCGCCCGTTTTGAAGTCCTTCGCGGCGGGGTGCTTGCTGTAGTCGGCCTCCACGTAGTACTCGACCACGTTGCCCTTGTTCAGCACCTCGTCCTTGACGTCCTTCTCGACCTTGGCGTGGTGCGCCGAGTTCGCGGACGCGGTGATCGGCGTCATGTTCTTCATGACGCCGGGGCCACCGACGTTGTGGTTGAGCAGGTGCCCTTGCACCATGTAGTTCTTGAACCAGGTGCCGGTCGTGCCGGTCTTGGGCCACCAGGACGGCTGCTCCTTGGGCACGGAGCCCGTTCCGAGCTGCCCGGGCCAGAGTTCGGCGTGCATCGTGGTGCCGACGCCGTTTGCGTTCACTCCGCCGTAGCTGACGTACGCAGCGCCGGTGAACGCCCGCTGTACCGACAGCTCCTGTGCCGGGGACGGAGACCCGACGGCGGCCCGTTGGACGGCATCGGGCACGGGCCCGCTCAGCGCCCGGACGGCGTTCGCCTCGGCGGCGCGCTCGAAACGGTCGCCGGGGTCGCTGACGGACAGTCCGCCGCCGTGGTCGGTGCCGGCCACCGGGCCCGACCGCTGCTGGATGACATGGGTCAACTCGTGGGCCAGCGTGTGCCTGTCGGTGCCGCCGCGGCCGAGCACGACGTGCTCGCCGGAGGTGTAGGCACGGGCGCTGATCTCGGCCGCCGAGTGGGCCGCGGCGGGGCCGTCGTGGACCCGCACGCTGCTGAAGTCGGCGCCCAGACGGGCCTCCATCTCCTCCCGCACGCCGTCGGCCAGCGGACGGCCCGGCGACCGCAGCACCTGGTGGACCGTCGAACGCTGGACCGGTGCTTCTTCCGACTCCTGCTGCTGCCTGAGCAGTTGGACAACGGCCGCATTGCCGATGGTGCGCTGCAGCGCACCGATCGAGCGGGGCTCCAGCGGCGCGGACTGCCGCTGTGCGGTCGGCCGGCTGCGGTCACGGCGCTCGGACTCGCCCCGCGGTTTCTGGTCATGCGCGTGCACATGCACCTCCTGGACAGGCGGTTCAAGCCGCGGTCGCTCTGTGTCCATTCCGGTCTATAACGGGCTCCGCGGCTCGCACAAGGGCCCGAGGGGCAGTGTCGGGGGCAGCGTCCGGGGAACCTGGAGGTCGTCGTGCGCCGTTCGGCCGGCCCGCCGGGTCAGGAGAGGGTGAGGCAGCCTGGCTGGTAGGGTCCGCGGTTCGGCGGCCGCCCGGCGAACGGTGCCGGTCCCCTCTTCCCCGTGGAGAACAGCGAGGTTCGGCACCGCATGCGCAGGTCGAACCCCTACACGGTCCGGACCGGCCCGATGGCCGGCCCGGGGCAACTGCTCGGTGCCGAGCTCGGCGGGCGGCCCGTGGCGCGGTCCTCTACCAACAGAGCTGACCGGCGACACCCCGCAGGGACACTCGCCGCCGCGAAACGTCTCGGCGGCCGGGCCGGCATCCTCCCTCATCCGGCCAGGGCCGGCATCCTCCCTCAGCTCCGGCAACGAGCCCGTCTCCCCGCCGATCGAGCCCCGGCACGTCAAGCCCAGGCACGGGTTGGGCACGAGGGCGGCCTGACGGTCACGCACCTGTGGCGCGCCACCCACAGGGTCCGGGTCATCCCGGACTCGACTCGACCATCAGCGACAGGACGCGGTCGGCGTCGGATGCCGTCACGCGCAGGCTTGAGGACCGTGTCCGCCCGGGGCATCTCACCCCGCACGCATATCCGCCGTCGCCCATCTCGGCGACGGCGGACGAGGACGTCGCCCGGCTTCCCCCTGCGACACGCCAACCTCAACGTCTATCCGGACGGTTTGCGTCGCGCTTCAGAGTGACCGGGTCAGTGTTGACGCCTCTCGCGCTCGTCAGCAAGGGCGTCGCCGAACGGGGTGAAGCCCATGCTCGCTCCGAACATGTCGTCACCGCTCCGGAAGGCGAGCAGGCGTGCCGATGGGGCGTCTCCCGCTTCGCCGAAGTGGAAAACCGCGAGCGGAGCGGTCCGGTCGGCGGAGCCGTAGCCGAGGGTCTTGGCCGAGCGCGGATCCTGGTCGCCGAAGATTGCGGAAGGTCGACCATAGGCCTGCAGAACGTCGTCGAAGGTGCGGTCGCTCTCCGCCCAGGCTTCGGCTGTCTCGCTGAGACTCGTGTACTCGTGAGTCCGCAAGGCTCGATCGAGACGGAGCCAGCCACGCCTGTGAGCTGCGGCGCCGTACTCTGCGGCCACCACGTGTATCTCCGGCTGGGGGAAGCAGTAGCGCAGCAGTGCCGCCATGTCCAACCGCGCGTTGTCGTCCACGATCCACCGCGTGCCGTCGGGCCGGGTCTCGTCCTGGGCGAGGGTATCGAGGAAGACCGGCAGGCACGCGAGCCCACCGTGCGCGTCCGGGCAGCGCACGGCGGCGTTGAACTCGTCGAGCACGCGGACGCGCTCCGCCTTGGTGAGCGGGGTCCGGGAGCGAACCGCAGGGGGAATGCTCGGAAGTGACAGCATGTCGACTACCGTGACCCGTTGCTGTCCGGCTGTCCACCCTGTTCTTCGTTTCGCTCAAACCGCTGGGCCTGGGTCGGCCCACACGCGGTGACCGACATGGGCTCGCCCGCGGCTCAGCGGGGTGTGTTGAGCACGTTGCGGATGCGCGTGGCGACGTGCAGGTTGAGGCGGGTCTCGACGTTGTTGAGGTCGTGTCCGGTGATCTCGCGGATGCGCTGGAGGCGGTAGCGGACGGTGCTGCGGTGAATGAGGAGCGTCTCGGAGGTCGCGTCGTAGCTGCCGCCGCTCTCCAGATAGCGCGAGAGTGTCGTCACCAGCTCGGTGTGGTGGCGGGCGTCGTAGTGCAGCAGCCGACCCAGCCATTCGCGGACGAAGCGGTCGGCTTCCCGTTCGCCTTCGCCGGTGCCCATCATGCGGCACAGGCCCAGCTCCTCGAAACCGGTGCTGCCGTACGGATCCCGGGACCGGCGGCGGACGGTGAGGGCACGGACGGCCTCGTCGTAGGAGTGCGGCAGATCGGTGAAGACGTCGCAGTGGCCGCCGACCCCGATCGCGCCGGTCCCGGTGCCGAGTTCCTCCGAGACGGCCCGGTGCAGCTCGCCTCCCGGATCGCGCCGGTCCTCACCGGCGATCAGGACAACGGTGGTCTCGCCACGAGAGCCGACGAGCACGTCCCACCGCAGCCGCCCGGCCGCGCGCGCCACCGCGTCGCCGAGCGCGGCCCGCTCGGCCGTCCCTGCCCATTCCAGTACGGCGACCCTGTGCGGCCGGCGCAGGTCGTGGCCCAGGGACGCCGCCTGGGCGAAGGCGTCGTCGGTCGCTTCACCGGAGATCAGCCGGTCGACCACGTCGCGCCTCAGGTGGGGCTCCAGCTCGGCCAGCCTGCGCTCATAAAAGAGCTGGGGAGCCAGCACCAGAGCGGCCTGTTCGAGCGTCAAGGTGTCCGTTTCCGCCGCCCGCCGGTCCGGGTCGACCAGTGCGACCACGCCGAGCAGGTCCCCGGCCATCTCGATGGGGACGACCAGCCGGTTCCGGTCCCGTACGGCGCCGGGCCGACGCCGCGCGCGGTGCATCAGGGCGTCCCGGCATTGGCTCTCCGGCCCCGCGCCTGGCCCAGCGCCCGGCCCCGCGCCCGGTTCGCCGGGGGGTCCTTGCCGGGGTTCGCCCC
The DNA here is from genome assembly GCF_044455625.1 of Kitasatospora sp. NPDC051164. NCBI lineage: Bacteria > Bacillati > Actinomycetota > Actinomycetes > Kitasatosporales > Streptomycetaceae > Kitasatospora > Kitasatospora sp. NPDC051164. The sequence continues at coordinate 44,878 of NZ_JBITFB010000028.1, forward strand.
GGCCGGGACCCGCCCAGGCCCGCGGGTTGCCGAAGCGGTCCTCGGTGAGGGCAGCGAATCCCGTGTGGTCGCACAGGATCTGCAGGATTCCTGCCTCGCCCTTGCCGGAGACGGCGGCGCGGGACAGCGCGTCGTGGACGGCGAGCTGCGAGGCCAGGGCGGAGATGGTCGCGCCGAGGGCGGCGGTGGGTGCGCCGCCCCCGGTCACCAGCGCGTCCTCCCCGATCCCCGGCAAGTTCTCCGACCCGGCGGGGTCCGCCACTCCCCGGCGCCCGGTATGGCGCGCGAGGGCGATCCCGGTCTGCTGCGCGAGCAGATCGGTCAGGTCGGTCTCCTCGACCGAGGGAGTGGTCATGGACCGGACGACGAGATAGCCGAGGCAGTGGTCTTGGTACCGCAGCGCGATGGCCCGCACCCACGGCCCGCCCGGCTCGTGCAGGCGCCGGCTGTGGCCGTCCAGAGCGTCGATCCGCCGGTCGAGCCGGTCGGCGGCCACCATTTCGGCGGCGGCTGCTTCAGCCGGGGCTTCGCCGGTGGGGTCCACTGCCGGCCCCCGCGCCACCGCGCTCCCCGGCCGGGCGACGGCGGAGGCAGCCACCCCGCGTGGTGGGCAGCGCCGCGCCAGGCCGTGGTGCACGGTGTACGCGGCTTCGGCGGTGAAAGGGCCGGTGGCGACGATCGCCGCCATGGCACCCCACAGCACCTCGCGCTCGTCGCCGCCGTCGAGCATGACTGTCACCAGCCGTAGCAGTGCGTGCCGAGCGGCCTCCGGCTCTGGGACGGCAGGCGCGGGTCCGGCGGTCGCAGCGGGAACAGCGTCCATCGCAGGTCCCTTCGCGGCTCCGACAGCGGCTTCCCGCCTCCACGCTACGCCGCTCGGCACGAGGTCCCACCTGCCGGATGTGCCGCGTTCCTGTCCTGGCGGACCGGTACGGCGGCGCGGTTTGGCCCTGTCGGGACGAGGAAGCGCGCGGCGTACCGCGCCAGGCTACGAGAAGTGCGGTCCCGGCAGCCCGCCGATACGGTCCCGCGTCGCGACGGAGGAGATTCCCATGGCGAAGGCAGTAGGCATCGACCTCGGTACCACCAACTCGGTCATCGCGGTCTGGGAGGGCGGCGAGCCCTCCGTCGTCCCGAACGCCGAGGGGAACAGGACCACCCCGTCGGTCGTCGCCTTCTCCGACAGCGGTGATCGGCTGGTCGGGCAGCTCGCGCGCCGGCAGTCGATCCTCAACCCCAAGGGCACCATCACCTCGGCCAAGCGGTTCATCGGCCGTCGCTACGACGAGGTCTCCGACGAGGCCAAGGCGGTCTCCTTCGATGTGGTCGAGGGACCGGGCGGGGTGGCCCGCTTCGAGGTGAACGGCAAGCAGTACGCGCCGGAGGAGATCAGCGCGCAGGTGCTGCGGAAGTTGGCCGACGACGCCGGAAAGGCGCTCGGCGAGCGGGTCACGGAGGCGGTCATCACCGTACCCGCGTACTTCAACGACGCGCAGCGCCAGGCCACCAAGGACGCCGGGAAGATCGCCGGCCTCGACGTACTGCGGATCATCAACGAGCCGACCGCCGCCGCGCTGGCGTACGGGCTGGACAAGAAAGGCCACGAGACCGTCATGGTCTTCGACCTCGGCGGCGGCACCTTCGACATCAGCATCCTGGACATCGGCGAGGGCGTGGTCGAGGTCCGCGCCACCGCGGGCGACTCGCACCTGGGCGGCGACGACTTCGACCGCCGGGTGGTGGACCATCTGGCCGACGGATTCCAGAAGACCGAGGGCATCGACCTGCGCAAGGACCCGCAGGCGCTGCAGCGCCTGTTCGAGGCGGCCGAGAAGGCGAAGACCGAACTGAGCTCGGTCACCCAGACCCAGGTGAGTCTGCCCTTCGTCACGGCGGACGCCTCCGGGCCGAAGCACCTCACCGAGACGCTCCGCCGCTCCACCTTCGAGCAGATCACCGCCGACCTGGTGGAGCGCTGCCTCGGCCCGGTCAAGCGGGCGATGAGCGACGCCAAGATCACCGCCAACGACATCGACGAGGTCATCCTCGTCGGCGGCTCGACCCGTATCCCCGCCGTGCAGGCGCTGGTACGGCGGCTGACCGGCGGCAAGGACCCGAACATGAGCGTGAACCCGGACGAGGTCGTGGCGCTGGGCGCCGCCACCCAGGCCGGTGTGCTCAAGGGCGAGGTCAAGGATGTCCTGCTGCTGGACGTCACCCCGCTGTCACTGGGCGTGGAGACCGCAGGCGGCGTCATGACCAAGATCATCGAGCGGAACACGACCATCCCGGCCCGCCGCTCGGAGATCTTCTCCACCGCCGAGGACAACCAACCGGCCGTGGACATCGTGGTGCTCCAGGGCGAACGCGAGATCGCCGCCGACAACCGGGTGCTCGGCCGATTCCGGCTGGAGAACCTCAGGCCTGCCCGCCGAGGCGAGACCCAGATCGAGGTCACCTTCGACATCGACGCCAACGGCATCCTCAAGGTCAGCGCCAAAGACAAGGACACCGGAGCCGAGCAGGGCATCACCATCAGTGAAGGCTCCAACCTCGACCCGTCCGAGGTCGAGCGGATGATCCGGGAAGCCGAGGCCAACCGCAGCTCCGACCTGGCCATGCGCGAGGCCATCGACGCCCGCAACGAGCTGGACGCCGCCGCCTACCAGGTCGAGCGCCGGCTGCACGAGCTGGAGGATGCCGTACCGGAGCACGAGCGGGCCCGCGCCCGGATGCTCATCGAGGAGGCGCGGGCCGCCGACAAGCAGGACGCGCCGCTGGACCGGGTCCGGGGTCTCCTCTCCGAACTCCAGCAGATCCACGCGGCGCTGGCCTCCCACGCCGCCGGAGTCGGACAGCCGGGCGGCCAGCCCGGCGCGGGGCCCGGCGCGGGGCCCGGCGGCGGATCTCAGGGTGGCGACGACGACGTCATCGACGCCGACTTCGACAAGAGCTGAGGCGCCGACATGTCGGATCAGGAACAGGGCCGCCGCTCCGTGGCCCGCTCCCCCGAGGGCCGGCCCCCGCCCGAGCCCGCGCAGCCGGCCGCGACCGAACCCCAGGCCCGCGAGGCCGGGGAAGGGGCACGGATGCCCGATGAGGCGCGACAGGAGCCACCCGAGGAGCAGGACGCCCGTATCGCGGAACTGGAGGACAACTGGCGGCGTGCCCTCGCCGACCTCGACAACCTCCGCAAGCGGTACGCCCGCGAACTCCCCCGGGAGCTGGAGGCCGAGCGCGTCAGGGTGGCCTCCGCATGGCTCCCCGTCGTCGACAATCTCGACCTGGCTCTGGAGCACGCGGACTCCGACTCCGGGGCGATCGTCAGCGGTGTCAAGGCGGTGCGCGACCAGGCCGTCGAGGTGCTGCGAAGCCTCGGTTACCCCCGCTACGAGGAGACCGGCGTCCCCTTCCACCCCGAGCAGCACGAGGTGGTGTCCGTGGTGGATGAGCCAGGCACCGCTGCGGGCACCGTCGTGCAGGTGCTGCGGGCCGGCTACGGCGAAGCCGGCCGCCAACTGCGGCCGGCCGCGGTAGTGGTCAGCCGCACGCAGGAGTGAGGCCGCCATGGCAGCCGACTACTACGAGGTGCTGGGCATCCCCCGCACCGCCGACGCCGCCGAGATCCAGCAGGCGTTCCGTACCCTGGCCCGCCGTTACCACCCCGACGTGAACCGCGATCCGGCCGCCGAGGAGCGCTTCAAGCAGATCAACGAGGCGTACAGCGTGCTGTCCGACCCCGACACCCGGTCCCGCTACGACCGCTTCGGCCCGGACTTCCGGCAGGTTCCGGAGGACTACGACGAGCGGGTCGCGGCCGGCCACGGTTTCGGCGGCGGAGCCGGCGCGTACCGCGGCACTCCCTTCGGAGGCAGCAGTCCCTTCGGGGGCGCCCGAGGCGCCGACCGGGCAGGCGCCCGGACCTGGACGCAGACCGACTTCGACACCTCCGGCGTGGACTTCGAGGACCTCTTCGGAGGCATGTTCGGCGGCCGGCCCGGCCGCGCCGGGCGCGGCAGCCCGATCCCCGGCGCGGACCAGGAGGCCGAACTCACGCTCAGCCTGGAGGAGGCGTACCACGGCGGGAAGCGGAAGATCACCCTGGGCGGCCCCGGCGGGGAGCGCGGCTACGAGGTCAGCATCCCCGCCGGGGTGGTCGACGGGCAGCGCATCCGGCTCGCGGGTGAGGGCGGCCGAGGCCGGGGCCCGGGTTCCGCCGGGGACCTCTACCTCCTGGTCCGCATCGCCCCCCATCCCCGCTACCGGCTCGACGGGCGCGACATCCACGTCGATCTGCCCGTCAGCGCCTGGGAGGCCGCCCTCGGCGCGACGGTGCCGGTCTCCGGTCCGGGCGGGACGGTCAAGGTGCACGTGCCGCCGGGTACCTCCACCGGCCGCCGGTTGCGGCTGCGCGGCGAGGGGATGCCTCATCCCAAGGGTTCCCCCGGTGACCTCTACGCCGAGATCAAGGTGATGGTGCCGTCCTCGCCCGGCCCGCGCGAACGGGAGCTGTTCGAGGAACTGGCCGCCGTCTCCTCCTTCGACCCGAGGAAGCAGACATGAGAGCCGATCAGCGTCATTCCGCCGAAGATGGCGGACAGGCCGGCGCCGGGGCCACCTATCCCCTGGTGCGGGTCCACCGGACCAGCCCCTACCAGCTCACCATGGCCGACGTGGCCTTCCACAGCGGACTGCCCCCCGACCTGGTACGCCGCTTCGTGGCCCTCGGGCTGGTGGACACCGAGCGTGACGCCCGGGGCCGGCTGTGGTTCCGGGCCGACGCGCCGTCGGCCATCGCCCGCGTGCAGCGGCTGCGGGCCGGGCTGTTCCTCAACTACGCGGCCGTTGGCGTCGTCATGGACCTGCTCGACCGTATCGATCGCCTGGAGGCCGCGCTGCGGCGCAGCGAACGAGCCGCCAAGGAGCCCACGACATGGACATGAACCGCCTCACCCAGAAGTCCCAGGAAGCGCTCCAGGCAGCGCAGAGCGTCGCTGTACGGATGGGCCAGACCGAGGTCGACGGGGAGCACCTGCTGCTGGCCCTGCTCGATCAGCAGGACGGCCTGACCACCCGTCTGCTGGCCGGCGCCGGGGCCGACCCGGCCGCCCTTCGGGACGGCGTCGAGTCCGATCTCGCCAAGCGCCCGCGCACGACCGGTCCGGGCGCCGCCCCGGGCCGGGTGATGGTGACCCAGCGGCTGGCCCGGCTGCTCGACACCGCGGAGCAGGAGGCCAAGCGGCTCAAGGACGAGTACGTCTCCACCGAGCACCTGGTGCTGGCCCTGGTGGACGAGGGTTCGACCACCGCGGCCGGCCGGCGGCTCGGCGAACAGGGCGTCACCAAGGACTCATTCCTCGCGGCCCTCACCACGGTGCGCGGGAATCAGCGGGTCACCTCCGCCAATCCCGAGGAAGCGTACGAGGCCCTGGAGAAGTACGGGCGCGACCTCGTCGTCGAGGCCCGCGTCGGCCGCCTCGACCCGGTGATCGGCCGGGACGCCGAGATCCGCCGGGTGATCCAGATCCTCAGCCGGAAGACCAAGAACAACCCCGTGCTGATCGGCGAGCCCGGGGTCGGCAAGACCGCCATCGTCGAGGGCCTCGCGCAGCGGATCGTGCGTGGTGACGTGCCCGAAGGGCTGCGGGACAAGACGGTGTTCTCGCTCGACATGGGTTCGCTGGTGGCCGGAGCCAAATACCGCGGTGAGTTCGAGGAGAGGCTGAAGGCCGTACTGGCCGAGGTCAAGGGCGCCGAGGGCCGGATCCTGGTCTTCGTGGACGAGTTGCACACCGTCGTCGGGGCCGGCGCCGCCGAGGGTGCCATGGACGCGGGCAACATGCTCAAGCCGATGCTGGCCCGCGGCGAGCTGCACATGATCGGCGCCACCACGCTGGACGAGTACCGCAAGCACATCGAGTCCGACGCCGCCTTGGAGCGCCGCTTCCAGACCGTGCTGGTGGACGAGCCGACCGTCGAGGACGCGATCTCCATCCTGCGCGGCATCCGCGAGCGGCTGGAGATCTTCCACGGCGTCAAGATCCAGGACAACGCTCTGGTCGCCGCGGCCACCCTCAGCCACCGGTACATCAGCGACCGCTTCCTCCCGGACAAGGCCATCGACCTGGTCGACGAGGCCTGCGCACGGCTGCGGACCGAGATCGACTCGATGCCCGCGGAACTCGACGAACTCTCCCGCCGGGCCACCCGGTTGGAGATCGAGGAGGCCGCGCTGGACCAGGAGACCGACCCCGCCAGCCGGGCCCGCCTGGAGCACCTGCGCCGTGAACTGGCAGACCTGCGCGGCGAAGTGGACGCCAAACACGCCCAGTGGGAGGCCGAGCGCCAGGCCATCCGCAAGGTCCAGGAACTGCGCAAGGAACTGGAAGCCGCCCGGCAGGAGGCCGAGCAGGCCGAGCGCGCCTACGATCTCAACCGGGCCGCCCAGCTCCGCTACGGAACCGTCGCCGAACTGGAGCGCCGCCTGGGCGCCGAGGAGGAACGGCTCGCCGGCAAACAGGGCGAGAGCCGGCTGCTGCGCGAGGTGGTCACCGCCGACGAGATCGCCGAGATCATCTCCGCGTGGACCGGCATCCCCGTCACCCGTCTCCAGGAGGGCGAGCGGCAGAAGCTGCTCAAGCTGGACGAGATCCTGCGCGAGCGGGTGGTCGGGCAGGACGAGGCCGTCCAGCTCGTCGCCGACGCGGTGATCCGGGCCCGCTCCGGAGTGCGCGACCCGCGCCGGCCGATCGGCTCCTTCATCTTCCTCGGCCCCACCGGCGTGGGCAAGACCGAGCTGGCCAAGACACTGGCCGCCGCGCTGTTCGACAGCGAGACCAACATGATCCGCCTCGACATGAGCGAGTACCAGGAGCGGCACACCGTCAGCCGGCTGGTCGGCGCGCCCCCCGGATATGTCGGCTACGACGAGGGCGGCCAGCTCACCGAGGCAGTGCGCCGCAAGCCGTACGCGGTCGTCCTGTTCGACGAGATCGAGAAGGCGCACGCCGATGTCTTCAACACGCTGCTCCAGGTACTGGACGACGGCCGGATCACCGACTCCCAGGGCCGTACCGTCGACTTCCGCAACACCGTCGTCATCATGACCTCCAACCTGGGCTCCCAGTACCTCCTCCAGGAGGCCACCCAGGCCGGCGAGATCAAGCCCGAAGCCCGGGCGCTGGTGATGGCCGAGCTCAACGGCCACTTCCGTCCCGAGTTCCTCAACCGCGTCGACGACATCGTCCTCTTCCACCCGCTCGGCATCGCACAGATCGAGCGCATCGTCGATCTGCTCCTCGACGAGCTCCGCGACCGCCTCTCCGAGCAGCGCATCACCCTCGTCCTCACCGAGCCGGCCCGCCGACTGATCGCGGGCGAGGGCTACGACCCGGTCTACGGGGCCAGGCCGCTGCGCCGCTTCATCTCGCACGAGGTCGAGACCAGGATCGGCCGCGCGCTGCTCAGTGGTGAGGCACGCGAAGGCGTGACCATCCTGGTCGACGCCGAGGGCGACGAACTGACCGTCACCCTCCAGGACGAGCCGCAGGAGCCGTGATGAGTGCTTCTCCAGAAGGCCGCGCCGACCGCGGCGGCCGTGACGGCAGTACCGACGGCGCCGGGACCTCGGTGCGGACGGTCGCCTGCGTCAACTGCGGCCGGACCAACCGCGTACCCGCCGCGGCGGAGGGCAGGCCGCGCTGCGGCAACTGCCGGGCCTCGCTGCCGTGGATCGCCGAAGCGGACGACGCCGACTTCGGGGAGGTCGCCGAGCAGGCGGACCTGCCCGTGCTCGTCGACCTCTGGGCCAGCTGGTGCGGCCCCTGCCGCATGGTGAGCCCCGCCCTCGAACAGGTCGCCAAGGACCTGGCCGGCCGGATCAAGCTCGTGAAGGTCGACATCGACAAGTCGCCCAACCTGGCGCAGCGGTTCGAAGTCCAAGCCGTACCCACCCTGCTGATTCTCGACCACGGCAGGCCCGTCGCCCGCCAGACCGGCGCCGCACCCGCGAACGCGCTGCGGCAGTGGGTGGACCGGTCACTGTCGGCGTCCCACGGACCAGCCGATCCCACCTCGGGGAGGCCGCGATGACCACTCTGCCCGACCCGCACCTGTCCATGGTCCGGCCCGTCACGCCCAGAACACCGCAGGGCTGCGAGGACTGCCTGCGACTGGGGTCTCCGTGGGTGCATCTGCGCCTGTGCCTGACCTGTGGCCACGTCGGCTGCTGCGACTCCTCGCCGATGCGGCACGCCCGTGCTCACGCGGCGAGCGACGGGCACCCGGTTGTGCGGTCGTTCGAGCCCGGTGAGGACTGGCGGTGGTGTTTCGTGCACGAGGCGATGGTCTGAGCCCGGCGGGCCCGCCCGGCCGCGCTTCGTCCAGGGTTGGTGCCTCCGCATCTGCTTCCCCCGCCGTTTCCGCCTCCGCTTTCCGGTTCCGCTTTCCGCCTCCGCTTTCCGGTTCCGCCGCTGCTTCTGCCGAGAGGAGTGAACCGTGACCGCCACCAATGCCTCGCACGTCGCCGACGTCTACGGCGCCTATCCGCGGCTGACGGACGACCAGATCGCGATCCTGAGATCCTGCGGACAGGTACGGCCGGTCCGAAAGGGGGAACAGCTCGTCCGGGCGGGCGAACCCAGCGAGGAGTTCTTTGTCGTCCTCAGGGGCACGGTGGCCGTGGTCGAAGGCCACGGCCACGGCCACGGCCACGGCCACCAGGAGCACGTCGTCCATGTGCACGGTCCGCACAGCTTCCTCGGCGAACTCGGTCTCCTGGAAGGCCAGACCGCCGTCCTCAGCGCGGTGGTGAGCACTCCCGGCGAGGTGCTGGGGGTGGGTTCGGCCGCCCTGCGCGACCTGCTCAGCGGCGAACCCGCGCTCGGCGACGTGATCCTGCGGGCCTACCTGCTGCGCCGTAGCATGCTGGCCGGCGCGGGCACGGGCTTCCGTATCATCGGCTCCGCCTTCTCCCCCGACACCCGGCGGCTGCTGGAGTTCGCCGCCCGCAACCGCCTCCCGCACCGCTGGGTCGATCTGGAGAAGGAACCCGAGGCCGAGGCGCTGCTGATGCGCCTCGGTGTGACTCCGCAGGAAACCCCGGTCGTCGTCTGGCACGACCACCGGGTACTGCGCAATCCTTCCAACGTCGAACTCGCCCAGGTCATCGGGCTGCGGACCGAGACCACCGCAAGGGCCGTCTGCGGCCTGCTGGTGGTCGGCGCAGGACCCGGGGGCCTGGCCGCCGCGGTGTACGGAGCCTCCGAGGGACTCTCCACGGTCGTCCTGGAGGCCGTGGCGACCGGCGGCCAGGCCGGTACATCCCCCCGGATCGAGAACTACCTCGGTTTCCCCGCCGGGATCTCCGGCATGGAGCTCGCCGAACGCGCCGTCGTGCAGGCCAACCGGTTCGGCGCCCGAATCTCCGTCCCCGCCGAGGCCACCGGCCTGGAACAGCGCGACGGGACCAACGTGGTGCGGCTCACCGACGGCAGCACGGTCGCCGCCAAGAACGTCGTGGTGGCCACCGGCGCCCGCTACCGGCGGCTGACCGCCCCCGGCATCGAACGCCTCGAGGGGCTCGGCGTCCACTACGCCGCCACCCTCTGGGAGGCACGGAGCTGCCGTCTTGACCCGGTGGCCGTCGTCGGCGGCGGCAACTCCGCCGGCCAGGCAGCCCTGTTCATGGCGCGTGAGTCGCCCGCCGTCCATCTGCTGGTCCGCGGCGGGGATCTCGGCCACCACATGTCCCGCTACCTGATCGACCGGATCGAGCGGCACCCCCGGATCCATGTCCGGCTGCATACCGAGGTCCGGGAGGTCACCGGCGAGGACCGGGTCGAATCCGTCGTCGTCGAGGACAATCGCACCCGCGAGCAGCAGGTGCTGGCGGCCGCTGCCCTGTTCGTCTTCATCGGCGCGCGCCCCGGAACGTCCTGGCTCGCCGACGCCGTCGCCCTGGACCCGCGCGGCTTCATTCCGACCGGGCAGGACGTGGTCCATCCGACAGCGGACCTCTGGAAGCCGCTCGCCCGCACCCCGCTCGCACTGGAAACCGGTCTGCCGGGAGTCTTCGCCGTCGGCGACGTCCGCAGCGGCTCGGTCAAGCGGGTGGCCTCCGCGGTCGGCGAGGGGGCCATGGCCGTCCGCCTGGCGCACGAGCACCTCGGGGAGGTGGGACCACCCGCCATCCGATGACCTCGGCCCGCCGACCTCAGCCCACCGACCTCAGCCCCTCCACCGCCGCGAAAGGTGAAATGACATGCCCGTCATGGGAGTTCCCAAGTTCGAGCGCTTCTTCCGCGCAGCCGCCGGCCTCGACGTCAACAAGAACGACCTCAAGCGCTACAACGACTTCGTGGACGCCAAGCTCTACGACCTCTTCCTCATCGGCACGGCCGCCGCCAAGGCCAACGGCCGGGACATCATCAAGCCACAGGACCTTCCGGTCACCAAAGGCCTGCAGGAGAGCATCCACGCCTTCAAGAAGCTGGACGAGGGCATCGAACTGCGCCCGCTGCTCGACCAGCTCGCCGCCCGCCCCACCCTCGGCATGGACGCAGCCGAGGAGACCCAGCAGCTGCTGCCCGACCTGGCCGGCGGCCTCAGCGTCGCCCTCGCCCGCGCCCTCAAAACCATTGCCCGCGACACCCGCCGACCCTCCACGGCCCAGTGGGACGAGGCCTTCGAACTCTTCGATCTGCTGATCTGAGCGCGGGCGAGGTAGTCGGCGATGACGCCAAGACCGGATCACGGGACGCCGTGATCCGGCTGACCGCACCGGCAGGCTCGTCGTGCGCGTCACGTGCCGCTTCGCTCGACAACAGCCAGGGACGACGCCGTCATGACACAGCTCCTTGCGTCATCAACGTCCGGAACCGACGCCATCCTTGCGTGAGGGGAGCGGGGAGGGCAGGCAGGCGACAACACGGGCTGCCAAGGCAGACACCTCCCCGAACGACCTCAGCGCTGCTTGGCCTGAGCCTCCTTGGCGGACGCCTCCAGTCGGTTCCAGTGATCCTGGTACCACGCCTCGTCGCCGCCATCCATGTTGCTGTTGTCCTCCCGTATACCGACCTTGCCGTCGATCAGCTCGCGGACGATGTCGGCGTGGCCGGCGTGCCGGTTCGTCTCGGCCGTCATGTGCAGCATGATCCGCTGAAGCGTCACGTCTCCGCTGTCGCCCCACCACGCGACGTGGCCCATGGCGTCGAGCGGTAGCGCCTCGATCGTCGCGTCCGCGTGCGCCCAGGCGCGGTGGTAGAGGCCGAGAACATCCTCGCGCGACTCGTCGGCGGGCGCCCACATGTCCGCGTTGGGCTCGGCGCCCTCCTCGTGCCAGGGGAGGGATTCGTTGTGCGGGCGGCCGAAGGTCGGGCCGAAGTACCCGAGTTCGACGCTGGCGAGGTGCTTGACGAGGCCGAGGAGGTTGGTGCCGGTCGGCGTCAGGGGGCGGCGGATGTCGTACTCGGACAGTCCGTCCAGCTTCCAGACGAGGGCTGCGCGGGCTGCTTTGAGGTAGCGGTGCAGATCGTCTTTGGGGTCATTGGGCTTCATGGGACCGAGTCTCGCATCACCTACCGACAGCGGTCGCGTGAGTTCGCCGGCCACCCAGGATGCATCAGCCAAGGGCCTGGCCGGCAGGGCTCCTCCACCACGGCTTCTCCCCCGGCCTCGCTCCGCCACGAGTACCCGAGGCCCGCCGTCCGCGCCGCCGCGATGGCCTCGCCCCGGCTGCCCGCCCCCTGCACCCGTTCCCCTTCCTGTGAGCCAGGGAGGCAAGGACTCGGCGGTCGATGCGGCTGGACGGGTGCAGTTCGGCACCTGGCTTCGGCGGCCTCCGCCCGAAGCGGCGCGCCGGCGGGTTACATGGGCCTGCGTCTCGCCGCGGGGCGTGCCGGCGTCCATCACGGACCCGGACCCGACGGATGAAAGAGCACCATGGCAGAGCGCGACCCTCGCGACCGCACCAGCCGCAGCCCTCTCCTGCGCGGGCTCGCCGCTGCCGTGCTCGCGGCCGCCGTGCTGGCGGCCTCAGCGGGACCCGGATACGGGACCGGCGCGGCCGCCCTGGCGCCCGGTACGCAGTTCACGCCGCTGACGGCGGCGGTGCTGACCGAACCGACGCCGTTCGACGCCACCGACGGCACGACGCACCTCTCGTACGAACTGCTGACCACGAGCGCACTGTCCGGCAGCACGCCGATGCGGCTCGACCGTGTCGAGGTCCGAGACGCCCGGACCCACCAGGTCATCGGCTCGCTGAGCGGGCAGGCGCTGAGCGAGGCCGCCAATCCGGTGGGCGACCCCCTGCCGGGTGCGGACGGGTACACCCCACCGCCGCCCGCGCCGACGCCGACCGTCATCCAGGGATCGCAGCAGTGGATCATCTGGCTCGACCTGACCCTCGACCGCGGTCAGCCGGCGCCCGACGTCCTCGAACACCATCTCTCGGGTGCCATCCTGACCGCCTCCGGCCCCTCCGCGTTCGAGGAGACGGTGCAGGCCACCCCGATCGCCCGCACCGCGCCGTTGAACCTGAACCCGCCGGTCCTGCCCGGCACCTGGTACGCCAGCGAGTCGTGCTGCGGCAACACCCACCACCGGCGCGGCCTCGCCCCGATCAACGGCCGCTTCGGCGTGCCGCAGCGCTTCGCGATCGACTGGTACCGGGTCGGCGAGCAGGGGCAGGCCTGGGAAGGCGACCCTGCCCAGCTCACCAGCTACCTGAGCTACCGTCAGCCGGTCGTGGCGGCGGCCGGCGGCCGGGTGGTGGAGGTCCAAGACGGAATCCCGGACAACCCGCCGCCCGTCACGCCGCCCGTCCCGCCGATCGAGGACACCGTCGGCAACCACGTCACCGTGGAGGTCGCGCCGGGCCGCTATCTGCTCTACGCCCACCTGCAAGCCGGCTCGCTCCGCGTCCGGGAGGGCGACTGCGTCGAACCCGGCCAGGTCCTCGGGCTGATCGGCAACAGCGGCAACTCCACCACACCGCACCTGCACTTCCAGGTGACGACCACAGCCGAGTTCTTCCCGACCGACAGCCCGCCGTTCACCTTCCAGCGGTTCCGCGTCCTCGGGCAGGTCGAACCCCGGATCTGGGACGACAACCTGGGCCTGCAGCCGACCGGCGTCCTGCCGATCACGCCCTCGCCGTACGAGGGCCTCCACCGTGCGCAGTATCCGCTCGACCGCGAGGTCCTGGACTTCTGACCGGGCTCCGGCCGCATCCCGCTCCGGCCTGGGGACGCATCAGGCGGCTCAGACGGTGTCGGTCGCCGCGAACTCCCCTGTCAGGCCCGCGCGGGCCAGCGCCCGGACGATGGCCGGCCGGTCCAGCGGGTCGTCGTTGCCGTTGGTCTGCCCCAGGCGTTCCAGCAGCCTCTGCGGTTCCAGCCGGTACGCCTCCGCGTCGGCCAGGAGGCTGTCCGCGCTCTGCCCGTCGACCGTGTCGTCCAGGTGGTTCGTCAGATCGCCCAGCACCTCGCTTCGGTCGATGAAGGAGCTCATACCGCAGTCCAGGCCGTCGTCGTCAAGGCCGTCCGGGTACGGCGCCCGGGCCCAGGCGCCGTTCTCGTACCAGTAGACGCAGCCGATCTCGTGCCCTGCGAGCCGGTGCCGCAGTGCCTCGTAGGGCAGCCAGTCCGGGCCGCCCGCCAGCACGTCGATCGCCGGCTCGTACCACTTGACGTCGCTCGCCTCGTCCTCGCCGTAGAGCACGAACCGGCCCTCGCCCCCCTTGGACATGACCCACCAGGTGCAACCGCAGTCGTCCCAGTGCAAACCCTCGTCATCGATCCACCGGCCGGTCCGGTAGCGCGGCGGACGCTCCTCGTCCTCGGTGGTCGCCTCAAGGGCGGCGAGCAGCGCCCAGCGTGCCCACAGCTCCTCGGCCGGCGGAAGGTCCTCCGGCAGTCCGGGCCGGTGAACGGTCATATGTGCCCCCGTGTGCGTTCGGATGGTGATCTCCGCCCACGATACGGTCCGCCGCCGACAGGACCGCCCACGAGGTCGACCGACTCCGACAAGCACGGCGACCTGCCCCGGCCCGCGCGCCGCTCGGCCGCCGGGCTTCGATCAGTGCGTCCGTTGGTCTCCGGACATCGAGGCGGGGTCGACCTCGGTCGCGGCCGTCGCGCGGTCCAGCCCCCGGCCTTCTTCGTAGGCCGCGGCGAAGGAGTCCGCGCCCAGCGCGTTCGACCGGCTCACGTGGCGAGTTCTCAAAAGGACCGGAAGATACCGGCGGGATCGATCCGCGCGGCTTCGACGACGTCCGCGAAATCCAGATTGGCGATCGACAGGTTCGCGTGGATGTCACCGATACCAGCGGGTACGGTCCGAACGGCGCCGCCGTGTGCCTCGAACTCCTCGTCGCTCGCGTACTCCTCCCGGGTCGGCACGGACACCGCCAGCAAGGTGTGCTCGTGGTCCTTCATCGTGACGCGGTCTGCCAGGTACACGATGCTCAGTTCCCGGTCGCCGGAGAGTGCGGCGACCACGTCATCGGGCGTCGCTCCCGACCAGGCCGGATCGTCCAGGATGTGGAGGTAGGGATCGACATCGTCACTACCGTCGAACTCCCACGGCTTCGAGAGCTCCGTCAGCACGGCCTGCCAGGCCTCGTCGTCACCGAAGTCGGTTCTGATGACCAGTGCGGCGAACTCGTCGCGGTCGGCAATGGCGGGCAGCATTCTCGGGCTCCGATCTCCACGGGAGTGTACGTACGCGCACACCCTGCCAGCCGCCGCCGACAGTGGGCCACACTCCGACCTCCCCCCGTTCCGCGACCCGACCGGCGGCGACGGCGACTGCGTCAGGGGTGCCGGTCCGTCACCGGACGGCACCGGCACCGTAAGGTCCTCTCCGAGGACACGAGGCCCGCCCGGTCGGCCGGACCGGAGCGCCGGAGGGGCGCCGGGCTACGGGAAGACGAGACGAAGGGCTGGCACGTCACATGCAACAGCGCAGTCTGCGGGACCTCCAGGTGTCGGCCATCGGCCTCGGCTGCATGGGGATGTCCGCCTTCTACGGCACGGCCGACCAGGACGAGGCCACCGCGACCATCCGGCGCGCCCTGGATCTCGGCATCACCTTCCTCGACACGGCTCAGGTCTACGGACCGCTCACCAACGAGTCCCTGGTCGGCGAGGCCGTCCGGGGACACCGTGACGAGTACGTGATCGCCACGAAGTTCAACTACCGGATGGACGGCGCCGTTCCGGGCGACATGTCGACGGTGGGCCGCCAGGACGGCTCCGCCGAGCACGTCCGCAGTTCCGTCCACGGTTCGCTCGCGCGGCTCGGGACCGACCGCATCGACCTGTACTACCAGCACCGGGTCGACCCGGCCGTGCCCATCGAGGAGACCGTCGGCGCGCTCGGCGAACTGGTCGCCGAGGGCAAGGTGCGCCACATCGGGCTGAGCGAAGCGAGCGCGGAGACCATCCGCCGCGCCCACGCCGTCCACCCGGTCACCGCCGTCCAGACCGAGTACTCGCTCTGGACCCGGGACGTGGAAGCCGAGGTACTTCCCACCTGCCGGGAACTCGGAATCGGCTTCGTGCCGTACTCCCCGCTCGGCCGCGGCTTCCTCGCGGGCCGCTTCAGCTCCCCCGACGAGCTCGACCGGGACGACTTCCGCCGCAGCAACCCCCGCTTCACCGAGGCCAACCTGGCGGCCAACCTCCGGCTCGCCGACAAGGTGAAGGAGATCGCCGCGGAGAAGGACATCACCCCCGCCCAGCTGGCCATCGCCTGGGTCCTGGCCCGCGGCGAGGACCTCGTCCCGATCCCGGGCACCAAGCGCCGCACCTACCTGGAGCAGAACGCGGGCGCCGTCGACGTCGAGCTGACCGACGAGGACCTGGCCCGCATCGACGCCGAGCTGCCCCGGGCGGCGGGCGAGCGCTACGACGAGAACGGGATGCGGGCGGTGAACCGCTGAGCAGCCGCCGCTGACCGGCTGCGCCCGCACCCGGGCCCTGGGAACGCAGGGCAGCCGGGAGCGGGGAGGGACCGAGCGACTGAAGCGACCCGGGCGGGCAGTTGCGGCGTCGGCGCCCGACTGCGCCCGTCCGCGATATCGACCGGCGCACGTCGAAAAGCATCGGTCCCCGCGCGCTCGTCACTCCTGGAAGGGGCTCGGCTCCCAGGCCTTCCCGCCGATCGGGTAGCTGTACAGCGGCCGACCTTTGACCGCGCTGGTGCGGAACGGCGTGCCGTCGCCGAGGCCGATGGACAGCGTGCCCTTGCGGTTGCCGCTGGACCACTCCAGTTCCAGGTACCAGCTGACGTCGTGGGAGGTGGTCTCGGCACTGACCTCGATGACCTCCGGGTCCCGCTCGCTCACCTTGACCGGCAGGCCGGTTCTGCCCTCGCTCACGACCGGACGGGGGCGGGCCGCGTCCAGGTCGAGGTCGTAGGAGTGGACGCCGACTCCGCCGCCGCAGCCGTCGGCCATGGCGTAGGCGTTCCAGGCCAGCGGGGCCGCGATCCGGGCGATGCGGACGTTGAGCGCGGTCAGCACCACGGTCTCGCTGCCGGTGCCCTGCACCGTGAGCTCGATGGACTGGTAATGGCCGGGGACCGCCCCGACCTTGGAGACCCAGGCGGGGACGTCCACCACCGCAGGCGGCCGGGGGACTTGCGACGGCGGGCGGTCGACGACGTACCGGTTGCACTCGGCATCCCAGCGGGACGGGCGGACCGCGACGGTGATCGGGGCGCTCGCACCCTGGTCGGCGGCGCCGGTCGGCCCCGACGGGGTCGCGCCGGCGGCGACCGGCGTGGCGCCAGGGGTCGGGAGCGGGGCCGGCGATCCGGCGGACGGCCCGGCGGACGGCGCGGCGTGCGCCGCCGGGGCGGGAGCCGAGGCGGGGTCACCGCCCGTGTGGCTCTTGAGACCGGTGGCGACGGCCCCGATGGTGGCGAGCACCGCGGCAGCCGTCACGGCGGCGAGTACACCCCGGCGCACTCGCCGCTGTGGCGGAACGGCGGGGGTGCGCGTCGGGGCGGCCGTCCCGTCCTCCGCGGCGCCTCCCGCGGCCGGTCGCAGTTCCGGTGCCGCCTCCGGTTCCGGCGCCGCTTCCGCCTCCGGTTCCGGTGCCGCTTCCGCAGGGGTCTCCGGTGTCGCAGGCCCCGGAGCCGCAGAACCCCCCTCAGCCGTCGGAGTCAGCGCAGCCGTCGCAGTCAGCGCAGCCGCTGACGGAGCCTTCGCCGCGGGGGCGGGTGCGGACGCCTGCCGGTTCCCCCGTGCCGCGTGGGCGGTGACCCACAGCCGGTAGAGCTCGGTGCGCTCCTCCGGTGTCGCCCGGCACAGCCGCGCGAGGCGCTCCAGCGGGGCGAACTCCACCGGCATCACATCGCCGTTGCAGTAACGGTGCAGGGCCGACGTGCTCACGTGCAGCCGCTTCGCCAGCGCACCGTAACTGAGCCCCGACCGGCTCTTCAGCTCCTGAAGCAGCCGCGCAACCTCGTCCGACTCCCTCAACTCCCCGATCCCCTCTGACACTGATCCTCCACCCGCGCGTGAACCTCCCGGTGATCACGCCCCCGGCTCCGGTCGTCGCCGACAGCCGGATCACCGGGACGCGGGCCGACGTGAGCCCCGGCAGACAAGCACGCCGCAGACCGTCCCACGGTTCCCCGAGACCGCCGCCGGCACCGGCCGTGCCGTCCCAGCGCCCCGCGAGCGCGTCCCAGGAAGGTTACGTCCTCCCAGCTCAAACCGGGTAAAGGCGTCCCCGCATCCCTGATCGCCGGCCCACCGTTGCGGCTGGGACGAACCGGCGCACAAGCTGACGTCGAACACCGAGAGGGAGCAACTGTGAGCACTGTTCGGGCGGCCCGGGCCGCGATACGCACCAACGACCGTTTCCACCGCGGTGCGGTGGCACTGGCGATGGGCGGGGTCCTGCTGATGTCCGCGGCCTGCGGCGACGGCCAGGGCAAGGGCACTGACGCCGCCGCCTCCGGCACCCCCGGCGGGGCGGCCGCGGCGGCCGCCCCCACGACGCCGAGGACGTCGACCGCGGTGCTGGACATGGAGCCGAAGGACGGGGCCCAGGGAGTGGCACCGACCGCGCTCCAGGTGTCCGTCTCCCACGGCAAGCTCACCGCCGTCGACGTGACCGACAAGGACGGCAAGCCCGTCCAGGGCTCGATCACCCCGGACGGCACCGGCTGGAAGCCCGCTGTCGCGCTCGCCCCCGGCACGACGTACACGGTCAACGCCCAGGCGAAGGACGCCGATGGTCTGGTCTCCGCGGCCACCAGTGCCTTCACCACCGTCTCGCCCGGCAAGCAGGTATCCACCAACGACAACATCGCCGACGGCCAGACCTACGGCGTGGGCATGATCGTCAAGGTGGACTTCAGCAGCAAGATCGTGAACAAGGACGCCGTCGCCAAGGGCATCACCTTCGAGACGGACAACGGCACCGAGGTGAAGGGCCACTGGTTCGGCGACAACCGGATCGACTTCCGCCCGGCGGAGTACTGGAAGCCGAACACCAAGGTCACCATCCACTACCGGCTGAAGAACGTCGAAGTCGCCCCCGGCGTCTGGGGCGACATCGACAAGGACGAACCGTTCACCATCGGCCGCTCCCAGGTCTCCACCGCGGACGCCGCCACGCACCTGATGACGATCGTGCGGGACGGCAAGTCCACCACCGTGCCCGCCACCCTCGGCGACGAGCAGCACCCCTCCTGGGGCGGAACCATGGTCATCATGTCCAAGGAGAACGTCACCCACATGAACTCCCAGACCGTCGGGCTGGGCAGTGAGTACAACATCCCTGACGTCCCGCACGCGATGCGGCTGACGAGGAGCGGTACCTACCTCCACGGGAACTACTGGTACAAGGGAGACCCGTTCGGCAAGGCCAACACCAGCCACGGCTGCGTCGCGCTCAAGGACGTGGAGGGCGGCAGCGACACCTCCCCCGCGGGGTCGTTCTTCAACAGCTCGCTGATCGGCGACGTCGTCACGGTCGTGAACACCAAGGAGAAGACCGTCGCCCCCGACAACGGCCTCAGCGGCTGGAACCTCCCCTGGCCCACCTGGTAGCACCCGCCCGCCGAGGAGCCGTCCTCCGCCGCCGAGCAGCCGGTCCTCGTCGTCGAGAACCTCGACCGGCCCGCCGACACCGGAGTCGTCGCGGCGTGACATGGTTCATCGGATTCAAGCGCCACCTGCACGCCGGGGTGGTCGCGGGCGAGGCCACCTACCTGCTCTCCGAGCGGGAGGTGCCGGCGCTCCAGGGCGCGCACCTGGCGAGGGTCGCGCGGACCTCAACCCCATCCCGCTCTTCGTCTGAACCGGTCATGCCCGCAGGGGCGACCGGGGAAGTCGGCCGTGTCAGAAGTTTGGCTGGCGCCCAGGACTTCCAGGACAATGACGGTCGGCGGCACAGCGAGCGGGGGATCCATGAGCGATCGGCGCGACGGGCAGCGCTACTTCAAGGCGCCGATCCGGTTCCGGCGGACGGGCCGGAGGACCTTGGTCCTCTTCCCGACCGCTCTGGCCTGCGCCCTTGCCTTCGTCCTCGCCGCAGCGGCCAAGGGCCGGGATCCCGCGATGATCGCACTCTTCACGGCCGGCCTGATCGTCGCCTACGTCATCGCGGCCTCCTTCGTGGGCCCCTTCTGCGGCAGTACCACGGTGAGTACCACGGGCCTCACCACGCGGACCCTGCTGAGGACGCGTGTGGTCCCCTGGCCGCAGGTGCGGTCGTTCGGGTTCTCACCGGAGGTCAACCGCGGCATCGATCACTGCCTCCTCGAGGTGCGCCGGCACAAGGGGCGGCCGGTCGTCCTGCCAGGCCTGGTCGCATCGAGCGCCGACGACCCGGAAGTCCGGTCGCGCCTCTCGGAGCTGCGGGCCGCGTGGGCCGCAGCCCAACCCGGTGCCACGACCGAGTAGTTCGGCCCGACCCCACCGTCACACTCGAACTCATGCTCAGCGTGGTCGGTACGACAACGGCTCCTCACACCGCCGGCATCGACGACGAACGTGAACGGCTCGGCCGATTCCTCCAGGATCAGCGCGGAGGACCACGCGCCGACGTCCGCCGACGCTCGCATGCTCCGACCCCTCACCACCCGCGGGGCGGTCCGTCAGGACGGTCGGTCAGGACGGCCCGTCAGGGCCGGTCACCGGTACCGCCGCTGGTGGGGGCGGAGTCCGCCTGCCGCTGCCCTGCGGCTCTCGCGCCCGGGTGGGAGCGCCGCCACAGGGTGGCGGCAGGCATCACCCGGTAGGTGAAGACCAGGTGGACGGCGATGACGATCACGGCGGGAATGGCGCCGATCATGACCACGAGAGTCGGCATGACGTTGGCGAGGACGGCGAGGACGGGGCGGGCGTCCAGGCCTCGCGCCGCCCATGGCGCCACCATGAACAGCGCGACGACGACGGAGCCGCCGAACAGCAGGGCGGCCAGGCCGATGTATTCGAGCCCCTCCAGCAGCAGTGACTCCGACGTCCAGGTGCCGCCGAGGGCCGCGGTGAAGGCCAGCGAGGCCAGTGCGAGGAGCAGGACGAGCGGGGCCAGGAAGCAGGCGACGTAGTACGCGACGGCGCGCCCGAACCAGCGCAGGGCTGCCCGCCGGTGACCGGCCGAGGTGCGGGTGCCGATGGCGAACGGGAGGAGTAGGAGCGGCAGCACGAGCAGGAGGTACATCACCGGGTCTGCGCCGGGGTAGCCGTCGGACAGCTCGAACACGGTCAGGTAGGCCGCGGGCAGCAGGACGAGCAGGGCGACGGTGAAGGAGTGGACGGTGGCGTAGCAGAGACCGCGCTGCCTCCTCCTGTCCGGCTGGCTCCTCACGCCCGGCTGCGGCCGACGCCGCCCGCTGCCGCCGCTGCCGCCACCGGCGCGCATCGTCGCCGGGGACGCGGCGGATGCTCCCCCGACCGGTCCTGCGCCTTCCGCAGCCGCCCCCGGCCCGACGTGCTGAAGCATGTCCATGCCCCCTTCCATCAGATTGAACGCGTTCAAAATATGGTGTGGCGGCTCCCCGGTCAAT
Source organism: Kitasatospora sp. NPDC051164 (assembly GCF_044455625.1). Taxonomy (NCBI): domain Bacteria; kingdom Bacillati; phylum Actinomycetota; class Actinomycetes; order Kitasatosporales; family Streptomycetaceae; genus Kitasatospora; species Kitasatospora sp. NPDC051164. The sequence goes on from NZ_JBITFB010000028.1 coordinate 65,911, forward strand.
CCTGTTGCCGGCATACACACCTGACGCCGCCCCGGCCCGGACGCGAAGCCGGCAGGCCGGCCACCCACGGGAGCAGCGAGCAGCAGGACAGCCGGCGGGGGCAACAGACCCGGGGAGACCCCCAGCACGGACCCGGTCTCCCCCACCGTTCACGAGCTCCCCCTTCTCCCGGCGGCATCGCACCGGTCGCTGACACCACGGAACACGCGGTCGAGAATCCGCATCGACGCCCACGGCATCGCCGCCGGGTCGCGTCCGAGGGCGGCGAAGCAGGCCCGCTCCCTCACGGGAGTCGGTCCGGCTCGTGCGCTCCCGCGCCGTTCTCAGCCTCGTGTCACGGCCGCCGGCCCGGGAGCCGTCCTCGTCGTCGCGCCTCCTGCGTGGTGGGGGGTGCGTGCTCCTGCCGGGCCATCAGCTCAGCGGCGATGGCCAGTGCCCCGCCGGGGGCGATCTCCTCCAGGTCTTCGAGGACCATCGCCCAGCCGCCGAGGAACACGGCCCGGGCGGCCAGCCTGCGGGCGCGGGCGGGCTCCGACACCTCCACCAGGGCGGCCAGTGCACGGGCCCGCGTCCGGCCGTGGCGGATCGTGTGGGCGAGGTCCTCGGCCCGCTCCGGCTCGCCCTGGCGGGCCAACGCGCCGACGACGTCGATGAGCGCCTCGTCCCGCCCCCAGCGGTCGGGGATCGCGGGGACGAGGGCCTCGGCCCGGGCCGTCTCGCCGCGCCGGGCCAGCTCGCCGACGACGGCCATCAAGGCCCGGCTCCGCGCCCATCGGTCCGCGAAGGCGCGGGCGAGGTCCTCGGCCTGGTCCGTGTCCCCGGACCAGGCCAGCGCCTCGACGATCTCGGCCTTGCGCGCCGCCCGCAGATCGGGCTCGACGATCCGGTCGGCGATCGCCATGGCCCGCTCGACCTGCCCGTGCCTGGCCAGCAGCAAGGTCACGGCCTCCCGCAGCCCGAGGCCGTCGAGGCCCGCGTCGGAGCGGAGCAGTGCCTCGGCCCGGCCCGCCAGGGCGAGGGCCACCTCCCGGTCGGCGGTGTCGGCGACCGCCTCCAGCAGCTCGGGCACGATCCGGGCGTCGAAGGGCGGGCGGGGCCGGGCGAGGATCGTGAGACACAGGGCATCGGAGTCGGCGTCGCTCTCCGGCGAACCTGCCGCCGCCGCCTCGGCCGCCGCCGCCTCGGCAGCCTTCGCGGCGGCGGCACGGACCAGGCTGCGCAGCACGGCGTCGAGCCGGTCCAGGTCACCGCTGCAGGCCTCCAAGGCCAGCACCGCGACGAGGAGCGCGCGCTGTCCGACACCATTGCGGCTCTCGCACCGCACGAGGTCCTCCACCCGGTCGGCGAACGTGCCGGCCAGGACGCGGTCCCCGGCGGCGAGTGCGATCTCCATGCCCGTGACGAGCGCCCGCCCCATCTCCGCGCCGCCCGCGCACTCGGCGGCTCTGGCGGCGTACCCGAGCGCGGCGGGGAAGTCGCCGCTGTCGGCCACCGCCTTCGCCAACCCGGCCCACGCCCGCGGCCAGTTGTGCGGATAGCGGACCGTCTCCACCAGGCCGACGGCGCGCCCGCGTTCACCGGCGCGCGCCACCGCCGGGATGTGGGCGACCAGGGCGCAGTCCCGCAGCGAGCGGTCGGTCAACGACTCGGCGAGCGCCCGCGCACCGTTCAGGTCTCCGGCCTCGCCCGCCGTCCGCACCAGACGGACGAGGTCCTTCTCCGGACCGGACCGGCCCGCGCCCGTCCGAACCAGCTCGACCGCCCGGGCGAGATGACCGGCACGCACCAGCGCCACCGCCAGGTCCATGCCGGCGCCCCTGTCCGCTTCCTGGTGCGCCGCCACCCGCAGGACCGTCAGCAGGCAGGGAACGGACCCGCTGCGCAGCAGGCCCCGGTCGCCGCTGCTCGGCGGAGCCGGGCCCAGGCGCTGGTCCCCAGCCCTCGTCACGTAGAGCGCTGGGCCCAACTGGGCCAGCCCCTTCGGCATGCGCGATCCCCCTCGCCGGCGACTGCTCCTCGCACCGCGCGAGACGACCGCCGCCTGGACCGACACGATAGTCCGACGGCCGGACCGCCGCTCCGTCCTCGGTGGGGGCGGGGGCGGCGCGCGGAGCCGGCCGGGTCAGTACCCCTCCCGCACCTCGAACACGCCGCTGTCCCAGTACACGGACGGCTCGTCGGCCTCGCTCGGCCAGTCGCTCTGCAGGTGGCGGCGACCGCGCCCGAGGGCCCCGACCCGGTGCGGGCTCAACCGCCCCGCCGTCAGATCGCCTGCCTCGGCGTCCGTGATCGGCAGCACGGTCCGGTACTGCGCGTCCCGCGAGGCGACCCAGTCGACGTACTCGGTGAAGACGCTCACGAATGCCTGCGCGCAGAGGCCACAGCGCTGGACGGAGACGATGAAGTGCGAGTCGTCCTGGATCATCTTCTCGACCCGGACCCCGGTGTAACTCTGGTGGTGCGCCCGCGCCACCGAGGCGTCCTCGGCACAGCACGCCGCACACCCGAAACCTGCGGACTCCGTCACGCCGCCCCCCCCGTGGTCGCGCCCCTCTTCGGCCGTGGGGCCAGATTCTAGACGGCGTCCGAGCCGAGGGGGCCTCGCGGCCGGCCGGACGTCCGGTGCCTCTCGGCGCGCCGCGCCCGCACATGATCACCGCCACGCCGGGCCGACGTTAGTGTCGTCCGGTGTCGGGCACGACGTCATAAGGAGAGCCACCCATGGAGTTCCTGGTCGACATGGTGACCAGTGTGCCGGAGGGCACTTCCGAGGAGGCCGTGGCGGAGATCCGAGCCAGAGAGGCGGCCCGGGCGCGGGAACTGGCCGCTCAGGGAAGCCTGCTGCGGCTGTGGCGTCCGCCGCTCGCCCCCGGCGAATGGCGCACCTGGGGCCTGTTCAGCGCGGACGACGCGGAGCACTTGGAGCAGGTGCTTGCGTCGATGCCACTGCGAGTGTGGCGGCACGACACGGTAACTGCGCTGTCCCCGCACCCGAATGACCCCGGGCTCCAGGAGTAGCGGTCCCGGTTGCGCGGATCGGTGGTGGGCAGCCGGGCGGTGTCGTCACCCAGACGTTCGGGAGCCTCGAGCGTGCACATCTGCGGGCCCTGGCAGCTCTGATCCCCGATCGCACCCGAGGAGAATCCCGATGAACAGCACGACAGAAGCCGAAGCGATCCTGCGCGGCGTCCTCGACCAGTGGAAAGCGGCCGTCGACGCGCACGAACCGCAGCTGGTCGCCTCCCGCTTCACCCAGGACGCGATCTTCCAGGGACTGCACCCGTACAGCGTCGGCCGGCAGGGCGTCGCCGACTACTACGATTCCCAGCCCCTCGGAATGACGGCCGCATATCGCATTCTCGAAACCAGGCAGCTCGCCGACGACCTCGTGCTCGGTTACCTGAGTGTCGACTTCTCGTTCACCGACCGGCCGACACTGGGCGTCAATCTCAGCGTGCTGGTACAGCGCGCGCACGACGACTGGTACATCAGCCACTACCAGGTCTCCCGCATCGACTGAGGTCCGCGACCCACCTGCGCCGACGTCGGATCACGGCCGTGATCCCGGAGAAGACCGACCGGGCCGCGAACCGCAGGAAGAAGGGCAGCAAGGGCGGCCGCCCCTCTCCCACGACGCGGACCTCCACCGCGACCGCAACACTGTGGAACGCTGCATCGACAAGATCAAGGAACGGCGGGGCCTCGCCACCCGATACGGTCCTGGTTCGCCGTGGACGCACTGCCTGAGCAGGGCGCACTTCCGTTGCCGAGCAGTCGGTCGACGAGGAGCTCGGGGTAGCCGCCGGCCGGCGGGTCGATACCGAAGATCACCCGGATGTAGAACGGCGCGATGAGCTGGTCGAGGATCTGTTCCAGGGTCGGTGGGTTCTCGCCTCGGGCCGTGGCCCGTCGGCGGATCTGCTCGATGGAGTGCATCCGGCGCTGGAAGTGCTGCGCACGCTCGGCCTTGGCGTGGGCGCTGTTCGGCATGGACAGGACGACGGCGCGCACGAGGGCGCGGCCTTCGGGTGTGCGCATGCTCGCGACGCTGGCTTCGGCCCAGGCGAGGAGGTCGCCGCGCAGGGTGCCGGTGTCGTTCAGCGGTGAGTCGCGTTCGAGGCGGGTGGTGACCATGTCGGCCAGGAGTGCGTCGAGGCTGCCCCAGCGCCGGTAGACGCTGGTGTGGTTGACGCCGGCGCGTTGCGCGATCGCGGGGATGTTGATCTCCTCGCCCTCCGGGTCGGAGAGCAGGTCGACGACCGCCTGGTGGACGGCCGCGCGGACCTGTTCGGGGCTCCTGCGGACTCGGGCGGACGCTTCTTTCTGGGTCATGCCCCCATCGTAAGCACAAATATTTGCTTCCGAGGACCCGAAGGGTCTACAGTCTCACTCGCAAGCACACATCTGTGCTTAATGGTGAAGGAGAGTGCGCGATGAAGCAGCTGCTGTTCCCGAACAACATCCAGTTCTGGTACGAGACCCTGCGGTCGATGAGCCACATCGCCTACGGCGGCGCGGACTTCGGCGAGGTCGTCTCGACCGGTGAGCGGATCACCGAGGGCGACTACACCAGCTGGTACACCGAGTGGCTGGCCACCGCCGACCGGGTGTCCGGGGAGGCCGAGAAGGCACTGGCGGCCGGTCACCGGGTGAGTGCCCGGGACGGGTTCCTGCGGGCGTCGAACTACTACCGGTCGGCCGAGTTCTTCCTGCACGGCCACCCCTGCGACCCCCGCCACGACCACGCCTACGACCGCAGCGTGGCCTGCTTCCGGGCGGCGGCGCCGCTGTTCACCCCGGTCATCGAGCCGGTCGCCATCCCGTACGAGGACACCACCCTGCCGGGTTACCTGTACCGGGTCGACGACTCCGGGACACCGCGGCCGACGCTGATCATGCACAACGGCTTCGACGGCACCGCCGAGGAGATGCACTTCTTCGGGGCGATGGCCGGTGTCGAGCGCGGCTACACCGTGCTGGTCTTCGACGGCCCCGGCATGCCCGGGCCGCGCCACCACGAGGGTCTGGTCTTCCGCCCCGACTGGGAGAACGTCATCACCCCCGTCGTGGATTTCGCCGAGACCCTCCCGGACGTCGACAACAGCCGTATCGCGCTCCTCGGCCTCAGCATGGGCGGCGTCCTCGCCCCCAGGGCCGCGGCGTTCGAGCACCGCCTGGCCGCGCTGATAGCCGTCGACGGCCTCTACGACCTCGGCCAGACCTCCGTCCGCAACATCCCCGGCACCCGCGAGGAGGCCGAGCGGCTCCTGCGTGCACAGTCCGCTCCCGAACTCGACGCCGCCCTCGAGCAGATCATGACCAAGGACCCGATCGCCTGCTGGGCGTTCAACCACGGCATGTACGTCATGGGTGTCGACACCCCCCGGGCCTTCAACGCCTCCTACCTCGACTACACCCTTGCCGGCGGCATCGCCGAACGGATCCAGTGCCCCACCCTCGTCTGCGATGCCGAAGACGACATGTATTTCAAGGGCCAGCCCGAACAGCTCTACGACCACCTCACCTGCCCCAAGACCCTGATGGTCTTCACCGCCGAGGAAGGCGCCGGCGCCCACTGCCACCCCGGCGCCATACGCCTGACCCAGGCCCGCATCTACGACTGGCTCGACGACACCCTCAAGGCGACCGCCTGAAGAGCTGACGACCCGACACCGCGACGGAGCCCTGCCCGCGACGAGACCCTGCCCGCGACGCCACCGCGTACCGTCGGTGAGCAGGAGAGGCGGGCGCGGGCGGCGGGACCGTCGCGGTGCGGGGCCGGCGCAGGGCCCGTGAACAGCCGGAAAAGGCCTCGGGTTTGGCCGTTGTCCCGCCAAGGAAGAAGTCACCCGTGCAGGTAACACGAGGCGGGCGGCGATCGCCCAGCTCGACCGGGCGGCGCGGCCAGACCATCGCGGCCACCGTCCGGGTCCTGGCCGAGAGCGGGTACGGACGGACTGCCTTCGAGGAATTCCGGGAGTTCGACACCACCCTGACGGCACTCACCCTGAAGTCCGCGATCGACGCCGCCATCGTGCGGATGACGCAGCCGCCCCACCTGAGCGTGGACGACCGCGTCCGTGAGATCACCACCCCGGCCCTTCTCGCGACCCGAAGGACGCCATGACCACGCCCGATGTGCCGGCGGTGACGACCCCCGAGGCGCCGCCGCCGCGGCCGAGCGGGCGACGCCTGCTGCTCGGTCTCGTGTGGGATATCGCGGTCCCGATCGCGGTGTACTACGGCCTGCGCGCCGCCGGCGTCAGCGTCTTCGTCGCGCTGCTGGCGGGCGCCTTCCTGCCGGCGCTCACCACAGCGGTGCAGTGGCTGCGCACCCGCAGCCTGGAGGGCATGGCGGGATTCATCGCCGGGACCATGGTGCTGGGCGTCGCAGCCGCACTGGTCAGCGGCAGCCCCCGGTTCCTGCTGGCCAAGGACGGTTGGCTGACCGGCGTCGCCGGGCTCTGGTTCCTGATCTCGATCAGGGCCAGGCGCCCGCTGCTCTTCCACGGCGGCCGACCCCTGCTGGAGGGGCGGTTCCGCTCCGACGGCACCTCCTGGGACGTGCTGTGGGACCGCGAGCCGGCCTTCCGGCGGATCTGGCGGGTCTCGACCGCGATCTGGGGCGTGGCGATGCTGCTCGACGCCGCCGCACGGGTCGTGATGGCCTACACCCTGCCGGTGGACCTGGTGCCCGGCCTCGGCGCGCTGCTCTGGCCGGTCACCCTGGTGCTGTTGCAGGTGGTGAACGGCATCTACTACGAAGTGGCCGGGCTCTGGCGGCTGACCGCCGGCACGACCACGCGCTCGCCGGGCACCTGAGCAACCGACGCGGGGCCACGAAGACCAGGCGGAGGAACCAACCGCGTGGCCTCGCCGGGGCGCCGGGCACCGAGCCGCCGGGCAGGGTCCGCGTCGGCCGGGCGCCGCACGTCCTGGCCGGTGGACAGGTCGGCGGTTCCACCCGCGGTTGCCGTACACCCAGGTGCGCCGCTCTCCCCGGAGACCCCCTGGTCACGAGCCTTCCGGCTGCTCCTGGGATGATCTGCGCCATGACGACCGACATCCGCCGCTCCGCGGGAACCAGAACGCTCTCCGACACCCTGCTTTCGATGTTCGGCATCCGGCGGCTGAGCACGGAGAAGGACCTGGCCGACCTTCGAGCGGGCACCACCTTGCAGGTGTTCTGCTCGAGCCCGACGCTGGGCACGGTCAAGATGCTGTCGGTCGGCAAGGGACGCACCATCCCGCACGCGTCGTCCGGCCACCTCCACCTCGCGGCCGGCACGGTGACCTGGCGCAACCAGCGCACCCGCGAGAACGTCGTCCTCCGGGGTCCGTTCCGTCTGTCGCCGTCAGAGCAGAAGACCCCGCACCCGAAGATGGCCCGCTTCGACCTGGCGGCAAACGACGAGCAGCACGTGATCGTGATACCCGAGGCCGACGTCTCCCTGGTCACGCAGGTGCTGGAGACGGCTGACCGGTAGCACGCCCTGCGACGGGCAACCCCGGCAGACGCCCGGGGCCGGGCGCGGAAGCGGCGCCGGCGATCCTTACCGGCAGTGCCGTGCCGGACGTACCGGCCGGGCGTGCCGTGACCCGGGCGGCGCGCGTGGCAGCGGGTGAGAGCTCCGGGCTGTTGCCGGGTCGGCGCCGCTGCCGCCGCACCGGGTGCGAGTGCGGCGGCCGTGGGTGGGCCCGGTGCGTGGTTCGGGTCAGTCGGCCCGGCGCAGGGTGGGCAGTTCGGCGGTGTCGATGAGGCGGGCCCGTGCGGGGAGGACGTGACGGAGCAGGGCGTGGTGCGCCTCGGGGTCCGGGTCGGCGACGCCGTCGGACAGGACGTAGAGCTGGTAGTCACGGTCGGCCGCGTCGATGACGGTGGACAGGACGGCGCCGCTGGTGCTGATGCCGGAGACGACCAGAGTGGTGATGCCGCGTTCGCGCAGCTGCCGGTCGAGGTCGGTGGTGGACATGCCGCCGTAGCGGGTCTTGCGCACGCTGATGTCGCCGCCCTGGGGAGCCAGGCGCTGGTGGACGGCGGTGGCGGGGTCCTCGTGGTGCAGGGCACGGTGCCGGGCCAGCGGGCCGAAGGACTTGTTGACGGCCGGGATCGCGTCCCAGTCGGCCTCGGTGAAGCCGACGCGTACGTAGGCGATGATGCCGCCCATCGCCCGGACGTCGGCGATGGCCCCTGCCAGGCGGCCGAGCAGGGCCTCGCGGTCCCGGTCTTCGGGGAGGGCGGCCAGGACCGCGGGCTGGCAGTCCAGGACGAGGAGAGCGGTGTGCGCGGGGTCGAGTGCGGGCGCGGCGGGGGCGGTGCTCATGCGGGTGTCCTCCTGGCTGGTGGTGTGCCCGGTCGGCGCGGTCGGCCCGGTCCGCCCGGACGCGCACTGGCGGTCCAGCTGCGGCCTGGCGTACCGGATGTGGCCTGACGCGGCCGCGGGCCTGGGTGTCGGGTTGTCGCGGTGTGTCATGTGCGGCTGAGGGACGCTTCCGGCTCGTGCTGCGGCGTCTGGTCGCGGCGGGGTAGCAGGAGCGGGGTGGCCAGGATGAGCAGTCCCGCGGCCGCGAGGGCGGTGCGTGGGCCGGTGACGTCGGCGAGCAGCCCGCCGAGCGCGGTGCAGACGGCGATGGACGCCTGCTGGCCGATCGACCAGGCCGTCAGGGTGCGGGCGACGAGGTGTCCGGGCGTGCGTTCGAGCCGGTAGGTGGCGAGCACCGGGGTGTACAGGCTCATGTTGATGATGATCGCCAGCTCGACGGCCATCACGGTGACGAGGCCGACGACGCCGGGACGGACGAAGACCAGGCCGATCAGCCAGACGGCGCGCAGGGTCCCGACGACCCGGAAGACCCGGTGCCGTCCGTAGCGGCCCACGACCCGCTGCGCCAGCCGGGAGCCGACGAGTCCGCCGAGGCAGGGGGCGGCGAAGGCGAGGGCGTACTGCCAGGGCGGGAAGCCGAGCCGGCCCAGGAGGAGCACCGCGAGCAACGGCTCGGTGGCCATGATCAGGCCGGAGACGAGCATGTTGTTCAGGTAGAGCGCCCGCAGACCGGGATCGCCCATGATGTGCCGCCAGCCGTCGAGCAGTGCGCCCGCCCGGACCGGGCTCTTGCCGCTTGCCTGCGGCGCTTCCTCCCGGCCGCGGATCGCGGTGATGCCCAGCGCCGAGAGCAGGTAGCTGAGCGCGTCGGCCACCACGGTGGTGACCGGCCCGAACAGGCCGATCGCCGCCCCGCCCAGCGGTGGCCCGACCGCGATGGAACTCCAGTTCGTGGACTCGAACCGCGCGTTGGCCACGAGCAGGTCCTCCGGCCGGACCAGGGCCTTGAGGTAGGCGCCACTGGCCGCGTTGAACGCGATCTTGGCTGCGGCGACCACGGCCGACACCACGAGCAGCTGGACGAAACCGAGCCGGTCGAAGGCGTAGGCGACCGGGATCGTCGCCATGGCCGCGAACCGGGTCAGGTCCATCGCGATCATGACCGGGCGCTTGCGCCGGAACTCCACCCACGGCGCGAGCGGCACCGCGATCAGCGCGCCCACCGCAGGCCCCACCGCGGACAGCGCGGACACCTCGGCGGGGCCGGCATGCAACCCCAGCACGGCAACCAGTGGCAGTGCCCCGAACCCCAGCCCGGACCCGTACGCGCTCACCGCGTACGCCGCCCACAGCCAGCCGAACTGCCGGCCCAACGCTCTCCTGCCCATCATGCCCAGCGCACCCCTCGACGACCCACTCGAACAAACCGACGTTGACCGGTGAGAGCTAAGCGAGCCACACAAGCACAGGTCAAACAACTGCCCTGGCGTCCCTCCACAACCATCCGTTGTTCACTAAGGTGGGTCGGCATGGACCTCGAAGCCGTACGCACCTTCGCCGCCATCGCGGAAGCCGGCCAGTTCCAGAAAGCCGCCGCCGACCTGTCGATCACCCAGCAGGCCGTCTCCAAGCGCATCGCGGCGCTGGAGCGCGAGCTCGGCGTGCGGCTGTTCACCCGCACGCCGCGCGGCGCCGAGCTCACCATCGACGGGCAGGCGTTCCTGCCCCACGCGCGCGAGCTGCTGCGCGCCGCCGAGCGCGCGGTCGCGTCCGTGCGCGCCGGCCGCCGCCCACTGCGCGTCGACGTGATCAACTCCCGCGGCGCGGCCTCGGGCCTGATGCGCGGCTTCCACCACGCGCACCCCGAGATCGACCTCGACGTGCTGATGCTGCTCGACATCGAGACGGCTGTCTCCTCCATCCGGTCCGGTGCGATCGACGCGTCCTTCCGCGCCGTCGCCGCGCCCGGCCGGCCCCTTCCCGAGGACATCGAGTCCGTCCGGGTGCTCGACGAACCGCTCCAGCTCCTCACCGGCCCCGCCCACGCGCTGGCCGCCGCCCAGTCCGTGACACTCGCCCAGCTCGCCGGACACCGGATCTGGATGCCCGGCATCCTCCCCGGCAGCGAGTGGGCCGCCTACTACGACGACCTCGTCGCCGCGTTCGGCCTCACCATCGAGGCGACCGGCCCCAACTTCGGCTCCGACGCGCTCCTCGACACCATCGCCGACACCCCGGCCCTGGCCACCTTCATGAGCGAGCACACCCGCCTCGTCTGGCCCGCCGGCCACGGCCTGCGCCGCATCCCGGTGACCGACCCGACACCCGTCTACCCGCACTCGCTCCTGTGGCACCGCGACAACCCCCACCCGGCGCTGACCACCCTCCGCACCCACCTCGCCGCCACAGCGGCCGGCCACGACGCCGGGACCTGGACCCCGGACTGGGTGATTCCGCCGGTCTGACGCCGAGTGGACCCGCCCGGGCTGCTCGCCGACCACCTTCGGCCACTGACAAAGGCGTTGAGGCCGGAGGCGGCCCTCGACGGGAAGTGAGCTCGCGCGGACGGCGGCGGGGATCGGTGGCCGGACCGGGAAGCGGGAGTCGGGAAGCAGGAGTCGGGAAACGGGAGTCGGGCAACGGGAGTCGGGCAACGGGAACCGCCTCCGGCGATGCGCGTCCGGCCCTGGTACCCGGCGGTGTTGTTCGACAGGATGCTCCGATGGCGAAGTTGACCCGGATCCTGACGATGACCCGCACCAACTTCCGCGCGGCCGACCGGGTCGAGCGGTGGACCGCCCGCGCGGCGTGGGCGGTGTTGACCGCGACGGCCTGGCTGGCGGTGATGGCCACGACCGTCTGGGGGGCCGAGGTCGCCGGGGTTCCCATGGGCACCGTGGGGTGGTTGGCGGTCGTCCTCTCGCTCGCGGTCCCCCTCGTCTCGTGGATCGCCGTCACCTCCGAACCCGGCGGGCGCAGCGGTGCGCCGGTGTTGACGGTTGTCCTCCTGCTGGCGACCGTCGTGCTCGCCCTTGCCTTCACCTGAGTCGAGGCGTGCGGCCTCCGGCCAAGCGAGCGGACGGGACCGGCCGGGTGGAGGCCGAAAGCGGGCGCAGCGGTGCCGGCGCACCCTGACGGCGGACGGACGGCGTCGCGTATCTGAGTACGCGTACTCAGGTGCGGGGCCGGACAGTTGGGCGAGCATGGGCGGATGAGCCAGGGGCGCCGCAGGACGGCGAAGGTGAAGCAGTTTCTGGGCGGCGTCGGCGTCATCGCGATCGTCGCTCTGCAAACGTTCCGCTCCGGCGTGCCCGCCACCTGGCGGCTGCGGCGGCTCGCCCGCTCCAAGCCTGTCCGGCAGGCCTGCGAGGACGCCGAGGAGCAGCTGCGGGCGCGGCTGGCGGCGATCGCGCGGACGTACGGGCTGCGGCCCGTCTTCAGTCAGACGATCGACGACTGCTGGCGGGCCTCACGGGTCGACCTCCTCCCCGGCCACTCCCTGGTCGGGCCCGCAATGACGGGGCACCTGCAGATCGTCGCCTACTTCGCACCGTCGGCGCCCGTGGAACGGGCGATTCCCGAGCTGATCGAGCGCCTGCCGCCCCGGCTGCAGTACGCGGACTGCCTCGCTCCCAAGCCGGAGCCCGACAGCCCCGGCCCGCACTCCACCCTCGACGGGCAGGACCACGTCACCGTGGACTGGGACATTCCGGGCGACCGTCTGATGACCGCGTGGGTACTGCCCCGGAAGGACCGGCACACGCTGCGCCGGCAGGTGTCGTCCGACCCGGACGGCCTGACCCTGGAACAGGTGCGGGAGGCACACGGCCCCCTCATCGCCTGGACCCTCACCGCCACGTACTACGAGAAGCCGAAGACCCGGTAGCCCCACTGCCTGCGGAGTGGGCAGGCCGGCACCTGCGCGGTGGCGCGGGGGGCCTTCGCGGTGCCAGCGGCGACGGCGGCGGCGGTGCGCTTGCCGGGACCGGCCTGCGCGTCAGGCGTGCCCGGCCGCTTCGAGCAGGCGGGGCGGGAGGTAGGGCGAGCGGACGTGGACGGTCCAGCCTCGGCTGCGGCGGGCGTGGCAGGCGAGGGCGAGGATGTCGAGGCTGAGTGCGGCGTCGGTGTCGGTGGCGCGGTCGGCGACGCAGTAGTGGTCGCGGTGGGCTTCCAGGGCGTCCAGCAGGGCCAGGTTGAAGGTGGTCTCGTCGCCCTCGACGAGCTGGGAGAAGAGGACGACCGGGGGTGGGAGGAAGCCCTGGTCCCTGGTGCGTTCCACCTCCTTCAGGGCCCGCTCGGTGGCCGGCCGCGGGTCGGCGCCGCGGAGGTGGTCGTGCAGGGCAGCGCGGTAGGAGGCGAACGGCGAGCGGTCCTCGGCGGCGATCGTGGGGCCGGCCAGGACGAGCGGCTCGAGGTCCTCCGAGTCGCCGGTGATCAGGGCGTAGGAGAGGGCCGTCTCCCAGAAGGCCGGGCCGAAATCCGTGTCCCGGCAGGCGGGGAAGCGCAGGCTCCGGCCGTCGATCGTCACCTCGGCCTCGGTACCCGGCTCGGCGAGGGCGACCCGGAACACGGCGGCCCCCAGCCGGGAGGCGAGCCGCAGGTTGTCGAGCTGGGCGTCGGTGGCGTCGCAGGACTGCGAGGCGCGCGCCGCGAGAAGGTAGCTCTGGTAGCGCAGGGCGCGCGTGAGCTCCCACGCGTCCAGCGGCTCGCCGTCCTTGGGCGTGACGGCCTCCAGGGTGCGTCGCTCGAACCGGGCCTCGCTGTCCGGGCTGAGGGGGCGGGCCGGGCTCGGCCGGTCGAGGTCGACGGGTCCGCCGGCGAGGTGGGCGACGGCGTCGGGACGTGGGTCGCGGCCGAGGCCGTGGACGCGCGGGCCTGGGGTCTCGAAGCCGGTGACCAGGGCGTGGGGGAGGTAGTCGGTGTCGACCGCCGGCGTCCAGCCGTAGGTGCGGTACGCGAGGGCGGCGAGGGCGATCGGGACCAGCGGCAGGAGGCCGGCCGGTCCGGTGCCGTGCGGGCCGTCCTGGAGGAGGGCGAGCAGAGCGGCGTCGAAGGCCTCGCGGTCCCCGTCGGCGAGGGCGCGCAGAGCGCGCAGGCCGGGCTGCGGCTCGGCAGGGGTGGGGAAGTCGACCTCCTCGAAGAAGTGGGCCGAGAAGCCGTCGACCAGCTCCAGGGTGGGCGTGACCGGCTCGTCGGGCATCAACTGCCGGGCCCAGCAGAAGGCCTCGCCGTGGGCGGAGACCTTGTCGGAGACGATCGCGAGGCAGAAGGCGTCGAGCCACTCCCGGGCGGTGACCCGGTGGCGGGGGTCGCGGTCCTGCCCGTCCTCGCGGTCGTAGCGCATTCCGAAGTTGGGGTAGTCGAGGAAGACGTGGAAGCCGTCGTGCGGGTAGTAGGCGGCGAAGGAGACGGCGCCGGCGGCGGCCTCGGTGGCGTCCTTGAGGACGGCCTCGGCCTCGGGGGTGTCGAGGTCGGGCCGAGTGGTGGAGAGGGCGCCGAGGTAGTCGAGGAAGGAGTCGGCGATCAGCTGCCACTCGGTGGTGGTCATCAGGCCGGCGCGGGAGTAGGAGTGGACCTGCCTCCCGATCCGGTTCACGAAGTCCTCGCGGGCCTTCGTCACCCGCGCCCCGTCCACCTGGTGACGTTCGATCCGCACAGTCCTGCCCCCTTGATCATCGACTTGACCCCGGCCAGCCTAGTGCAGCGCCGCGTTGATCCTTCGGGGGTTGCCGGTCAGCTGGCGGGGTCGCCGGGTAGAGGCCGACGGCGCAGTCGAGGGCGTCTTCGGGGCTCCCGAAGGACAGGCCCGTGGGCAGGATGTTGTCCTCGTAGCGTTCATTGCTGTAGGTGAACAGAGCGAAGCCCCACATCTCGGGGTGGCCGGTGTCCTTGAGCCTGCACAGTTGCAGCGTTCACGATCGAACTGACCCAGGCCGAGCGTGAGGTGCTTGAACGCCTGGCAGACTCGCGCACCGCGCCGTTCGGGCAGGTGCAGCGGGCTTCGGTGGTCCTGGCACTGGCCGAGGGAAGGTCGAACGCCGCCACGGCCCGCGCGGCCGGGCGGCACGTGGACACCGTCCCCCGAACACGCCAGCCGGCTCAACCCAAGTCGAGCTGGTCTTCTCCACCCTGACCCGACGTCTACTACGCCGCGGCCAGTTCGCCTCCCGCGACGAACCGGCCGCGGCCATCGCCACCTAGCCCACTCAAAGCCGCTTGAACCCCCGCAGGATCAACGCGGCGCTGCACTAGTGCTGGAAGAGTACTTCCGGATTGTTCGGCGAGGGGCCGTCCAGCAGCGGACTGCGGATCCCCTTCAGCGTCTGGTCGAAGAACGCCGTCACGTACTCACGCGTGATCACGATTCCACGTTCGGGGTCGAGGGGCGGCGTCGGGAACCCGGCCTGCTCCTCGAGCAGGTCCACGTCGGTGAAGCTGGGGTGGTTGGCGCCGGTGACCGCCAGCCACTTCTTGTAGCCGCCTAGGGCGGCCCAGGCCTGCCCCCAGTTGTCGCCACCGCCGGCCGAGTGATAGGCGGCCGCACCCAGCATGAGGAACGGCCGGTTGATCCGGCCGGGCAACGGGGCCGGGAAAAAGGTGCCGTCCATGTTCACCCCGGCCCGTACTCGCGGGTCGGCGATCATCGTGGCGGCGGCCGACGCTCCGCCGATGGAGTGTCCGGCCATGCCGATCTCGTGCTTGTCGACGATGTGTGCCAGGCGCCACGCGGTATTGCCATGCGTCAACTGCTCGATCACGAAGGACACATCCAGCGCGCGGCTGGCGGTGACCGTGTCCATGTCGAGGTTCGGGTCATCGCAGATCGCGCACGGCGGCGTCTCGCCGTTCGCCAGCGTCTCGCCGCTGTCCTCGTGGGTGTGGCCGACGAGCGCGACAACGTAACCGTGACTGGCCAGGTCGGTCGCGAGCGCGGTGAGCACCATGCGCGGGTCCCCGAACCCGGGTGAGAGGACCACCAGCGGATACTTGCCCCTCTGCGGCCGCGCGCGGTCGAAGGCGTGAGTGGTGACGCCGGCAAGGTTCTGCGGGGTGATGCCGGAGCTCGCCGGTATCTTCGCGCGCTGGATGTGTCCGGCTGCCTCGGCGAGGGTCATGTAAGGGGCCGGCGTCCCGGTCCCGGGGACGGCCGGGTAGACCATCGTGACGGTCAGTTGGCGGGGGCCGGATGACGGCACCCACGGGTCGGGACGGCTCGCGTCGGTGAGGTGGATGACGTCCTCGCCGGCGGCGTAGGGGCCGGTCGGCGCGGGGAGCGTGCCTTGGAAGGACCGCGTGGGCGCGGTGGCCGTGGCCGGTGCGGTGTCGAACGCGTGCGTGGCCACCGGTGTGGCCGACGGTGTGGTCGTGGCGGCGAACCCGGCGCCGGTTCCGGTGACGAGGGCGGCGAGCGCCAGCACCGCGACAGCGCTGATACGGCGATTGCGTTTCATGGGATCGACGCTAGGTTCCGTAGCTCCTCTGTCGCGTCGGCCGGTGGATGCAAACATTCTGGTGTCGTTCGTAGCCCCCGCGAGGTACCGGAGTAATCCGCCGGGAGTATGTCGTGCGGCGCGGGATTCCCTTCGCCGACCTCGTCGAGCGCCACCTTCGTCCTGAGCTACGACGAGCGGCCTTGTTGTGCCCGAGGACGTAGGTGTCCATCGTGTCGATCAGGTCGTCGCGGTTGGCGAAGTCTCCGTGGCGGAGCACGCGGCGGGTCAGCGCGGAGAGGAACAGCTCGACTTGGTTGAGCCAGGAGGCGTGCGGCGGCGTCCAGGGGACGTGCCAGCTCGGATGGGAGGCGAACCATGCCTTGGCGTGTTTGGCGGTGTGTGAGGAGCCGTTGTCGAGCACCACGTGGATCTCCTTGTCAGGGGCGATCACCGCGTTGAGTCGGTCGAGGAAGACGGTGAAGGTGGCCGCGTTGTTGCGGGCGATGGGATCGGTGAGCACCTCGCCGGTCCGCACGTCGAGGGCGGCGACGATCGAGGCGGTGCCGTGCCGGCGGAAGAGGAGATCTGCACGGTGGATCTTTAGGCCTGAAAGTCGCTATCCGAAACCGGTGATCAGACCATAGGAATGGCTCCACGGCCTGACGGGCCACCCCCGATCGAAGGAGCCATCACCCATGATTCGCCTCCGCACCACCTGTATGGCCATCGCCGGCACCGCTGCCATGTTCGCCCTGACCGCGGCGCCCGCCCAGGCCGCCCCGGGCGACGTCACGACCGTGTGCGGAAGCACGCTCACTCCGACCGGCTACGTCGACGTGAGTTGGGGTTACAGCAGCAGTTGCGGTACGCAGAGCTTCAGCCCGAACATCAAGCAGATAAAGCAGCTCACCGGACTTCCCGTCGGCACCGTGGTCCAGGCCTGCGGCACCACCTACCCGCCCGCGGGCTGGGTCCAGACCGGCTCGTACTACAGCAGCAGCTGCGTCGCCTGGTCGAACCCGAGCTTCAACGACAACGCCTGGCAGCTGAAGCGCGTCTCCTGATCCGGCGACTCCGGCTGCGGCCCAGCCGCCCTGCCCCTCTGCTTGTTGATCTAGTGCTGCTCCGTGCAAGTTCGTGGAGCGGTCAGGCCGCCGGGCTGTCGAGGTAGAGGCCGCAGGCGCAGTTCAGGCATTCTTCGGGGGCGCCGACGGGTAGGCCGCTGGGGAGCACGTTGCCCTCGTAGCCGCCTCGGCTGGCGGGGTAGAGCGCGAAGCCCCAGGTGTGCAGGCCTCCGGCGAAGCGGAGGCGACATAGCGGCAGGCGTTCGCCGTTCCTCAACTCACCTTCCACGTAGGCGAATCCTGCGCGAAAGCGGACGTGGACCCGGGCCGGCTGCGGCCAGCGCTCGGCGGCGCGGGTGTTCAGCCGCTGGCGCCGGTGGTGCTGCATGGACTCTGGCGGGTTCTTCGGCACGGCGCCGTCCTGCCGTCCCGGCCCACCCCTCCGCCATGATCACTGTTCATGGCGGAGGGTTCGGGGCGGGACGCGGCGGCGGCCGTGGTCGTGGACGAAGAGACGCGCGGCGTGCTGCAGCGGATCGCGTCGTCAGCGAAGGCGCAGGTCAGACAGGTACTCCGGGCCCGGATCGTGCTGGCTGCGGCCGACGGGGCGGGCAACGCGGGGATCGCCCGCCGACTGGCGGTGAGCGTGAACACGGTCCGCAAGTGGCGTGGCCGGTTCGCCGAGCGTGGGCTGGAGGCCTTGAAAGACGCCGCACGCTCGGGGCGGCCGCGCCGCTACGACGACCTGGTACGCGTCGCGGTGGTCGCCGCGGCCACCGGCATCCCGATCGGCCCCGCCGCGACCTGGACCCACGCGGCGATCGCCGACCAGGTCGCGGACACGGCGTTCGCGCCGATCTCCTCCTCCCAAGTCGGCCGGATTCTGGCTGACTTGGACCTGAAACCGCACAAGGTGCGCGGCTGGCTCACCCGCCACGGCACCGCCTCGATCGTCGCCGCGCTCGACGTCTCCACCGGGTAGACCCTGACCGACACCATCCAGCGCAACGACGCCGCGACCTTCGCCGCCTTCCTTGGCCGGCTCGACCGGCTCATGCCCCGCGACAAGGACATCCACGTGATCCTCGAAACGGCTCCCCCCACACCGCCCAGCACACCAACGCCTGGCTCGCCGCCCACCCGCGCTGGCACGTCCGCTGGACCCCGCCACATGCCTCCTGGCTCAACCAGGTCGAACTCGTCTTCTCCGCGCTGACCCGCGGGCATCCGCTGGGGCCGACGCCCCCTCAACACCGCAGGGCAAGTTCAGGAGTAGGACAGCGACAGCAGGATGACTCAGGAGGCGGACGGCCCGATCTCCCCCGCGAAGACGATGAACTGGTCGATGAGGCTCCGTCGCAGATGGACGACGTCCGTTCCCGCCAGGCGGGGGCCTCCATCAGGCGTGGTGAAGACCCACTGGTACCGGGCCCATTCGTCAGGCATGTCCACCGCTGAGCAGCGCACCATCGTGCCGGGCCCCGCCGGGTGGCGCCGGATGTCCAGCACGAACCGCTCGACCGCCGCGATTCCTTCGCTGCGGCCCAACGGTCCCCAGAAGACCACGTCTGAAGTCAGGGCCTGGGAGAGCAGGGCAGTCACATAGCTGTCCTCCGTGGCATTGAACGCGGAGATGAACGTGTCGATCGCGGAGCGTGCGGTCTCTTCCTGCATGCCCCAGTAATACCAGCCGTTTCGCGTGCGCTCGACCCCACGGGCGAGTGCCGCGACCTTGCTGAGGCCGTGTACGAGGGGCTCGATCTGACGCACGAGATCGCCGCACTGCACGCCAACCAGCTGGGCGACACAGTGCTGCTGCCCGGCGACGGTGGCCTCGACGGCTTCGCCGTCTGCCACTGCGGCGCCGGTTCGGAGGCCCGCCCCGACGTCTGCTTCGTCAAGTTCGGTGCTGTCCGGCCGGGGACGGGGTGCGCCGCGCGGTTCGACCGACTGCTGGACGCCTGCGAGCAGTTGGCTCTTGACCGCGGAGCAGGCCGAGTTCGTCCTTGCCGGACGTCTTCCGCGGTCATGTCGGCAAGCCTGACTCCTGCCGGGCATCCCGCGCGGTCCGGCGCGCCGGACTGCGCGGGGCATCATCCGGTCAACGGACGCATCGCCGAGCGCTGGGCCATCCGCGACGATCTGCACATGCTTCGCCAGCGGGCGCCCCTCTCCTGTCCAGGAGGGGCCTGATGCGATGGGTGGGGCATCCATAACCCCTCGCTACTGCTCTGCCCGAGAACGTTCACCCATTGAGTGCTCTCAGTCGGATAGGGCCGCTTTCCACGTCCACGATGTCCGGCGGGGAAGGCCGTCCAGTTCCCGGCGGCCGGTGCACCAGAGAAGCACCTCGACAGGGTCTCCGAGTGGGGCGTCGGGGAACAGACGGTCGAGCACAGCCGCGCACAGCAGTGCCGGGGGCAGCCAGTCCACGGCCAGTCCCTGCGTGATGTCGTGGGTGTGGAGCAAGGTTTCGGCCACGCCCATTGCCGCGAAGCCCTCGGGGTCGCACCGACCCCAGTGCCAGGCCCGCAAGGTGGGGCTGGCTGTGGCCAACGCGATGCTGAGGAGCCGGCCGCAGGCATTGACCGTCTGGAGTACCTCGGTCGGTGAGGCGGTGCGTCGGACGTTCAGGTCGAAGGGGAGGTAAGCGCCGGCGGCACCCGATGCCACTTGCCCTGCGTAGGCCAGGAGGTCGTGCCCGACGTGCGCCGCTGTCTCCCGGCAACTCCACTCCAGCGACCCTGCCGGTACCGTCCAGTCCTCGGCGGTGTGGGGATCGAGCACCCTCAGCATCTCCGCCACGGCCGTGTCGACGTCCTGATAGTCCATGCGGAGCTCCTCGCGAGGTTCGTGCTGTGCGACTGAGATGTGGGTGCGAACCCGGTTACGCTGCTTGGGTTCTGGGATGCCCTCCCCATCGGACGCCCTTCTCGCTGCGGATGCCGGCCCGCTCCTTGCGCTGGGCCGCGAGGACGTCGGAGTGGCGGGCGTTCACGCCCGCCACCGCAGGTAGGCGTGCAGCGCGCGGGTCCGGACCGTGTGGTTCGGCTGAGGCTACGCCAGCGCCAACCCGGTGAACCTTCTCGGTCACAGCACCAAGGGTTGTCCCGTAACTGATCTTTGGCAGCACGAGAGTGGCTGGCCGGGATCCTATCCCAGGTTCCCTTTGGGGAGGCGCTGACCTCGGTGCACCCCTGCGACCGCACGACACGGCAGCGGGTAGCAGGAGGTACCTCCTCCCGATGACTGCGGACCTCCCGACCTGGGGATATGAGCAGGGCCCCTGTTATTGTGCGCCGATGTCAACGATCAAACAGTTCCAAGTGACCTTCGACTGCGCGGAACCTGCGCGCATCGCCGTCTTCTGGTGCGAGGTACTGGGGTACGTCGTGCCGCCGGTCCCGGAGGGCTTTGCCACGTGGGAGGAGCACCACCGCTCGCTGCCGCCCGAGGACGAGATCTACTTCGCGTGTACTGATCCCTCGGGTGTGGCCCCGCGCCTGCTCTTCCAGCGAGTTCCCGAGGGCAAGGTCGTCAAGAACCGCGTGCATCTTGATGTGCGGGTCGGCACAGGGCTCGTGGGTGATGAGCGCCTGGCCACACTCGAGGCCGAATGCGCACGGCTGATGGCGCTCGGCGCGAAACACGTGCTGACGCAGCGCGCCGATGGCGTCAACGAGTCGTGCATCACGATGCAGGACATCGAGGGCAACGAGTTCTGCCTCGCCTGATTCTCCTCCGAGACTGCGAGGTGGGGGGGCAGTCTCCCGGGGGGCTCTCAGGTCCCGCATACGGCGGGAGTCATTCCGTGAGAGCGAGGTTGTGTAGGCGGGCAACGCCGTGCATCGCGTGGCGCACACCGTCGCCTCTCAGGCAGCAGTCGCGCAGGATCTTCCAGGTCTTCATCCGGGCGAAGGCGTGCTCGACGCGGGCGCGAACCCGTTTGTGGTCGTGGTCGTGTTCGGCCTGCCAGTCGGTCAGTTCGCCGTCTCGGGGTCGGCGGTGCGGGATGACGAGGCCGGTTCCGGGGTAGCCGCCGTCGGCGATCGTGGTTGTCCGGCCGACGGCGGCCTTGGCTCCGGATTCCTCCCATGCCCTGCAGTCGTTGCGGTTGCCGGGCAGGGGCCGGCCGACCACCACAACCAGGCGGGTTTCGGCGTCGACGACCACCTGGTGGTTCGTCGAGTAGCGATAGTGCTTCGACTGCTCGGCGACCTTGTGGCCGGAGCAGGAAGTCGGCCGGGCCGACTTCCTGCTCCCTACTCCTGTCGTCCGCCCGCGGCCGCCGCGTCGAGGCGGCGGACGAGTTCGCGGAGGGCGCGCAGTTCACGGTCGAGCGCTTCGGCACCGAGCGGGGTGAGGGAGAGCCAGGTGCGGGGGCGGCGGCCGGCGTAGCCCTTGGTGACGGCGATCAGGCCGGAGTCCTCGAGGACCTTGAGGTGGCGGGACAGATTGCCGTCGGTGGCGCCGAGTTGTTCCTTGAGGAAGCCGAACTCGACCCGGTCTGCCTCGCGGGCGATGGTCAGGATCCCGAGCCGGACCCGCTGGTGGACGGTGTCGTCCAGGGCCAGGGTCGGGTGCTGCTCGCCGGCTCCGTCGGCAGCGCTCATGCGTCGGCCTCGTCCTGCTCGGCGCGGGCGTTCGCCCACGGGCACCTGCCGATGATCCGCTCACTGCGCTCGCTCATGGGGTGACCGTACGGGATGCCGTCGGCGGGTGACGCTCGGCGGTCCACCGCGCCAGACCGGCGGCCAGGGGGATCGCCGCCAGCAGGAGGGCCTTCACGGCGGGGCCGTCGGTCCAGCCGCCGGACCGGTCGGACCACGGCAGCCAGCCGCTCTCCCAGGGCGCCGAGAGGTAGGCGGTGAGCAGCACCGCGTGGGCGAGACCGGCGCCGGCCACCAGCGGGCTGCGTTCGACCAGGCCGAGGACGAGCAGCCCGGCACCCAGGACGTACCAGGGCGAGGCGTAGCGGTTGGCCAGCAGTTGGAGGTCGAAGTGCCGGCTGGTGTCGAGGACCAGGGCGATGACGACGGCAGTGGCGACGGCGCCGACGACGGCCGTGGTGGTGAGCCAGACGGCGCGGCGCGGCACGATCCCGCGGGCCTCGCCGCGGCGCCGGTACCAGCGGGCCAGGGCGAACCAGGCCAGCGGGAGCAGCACGTACCAGATCCCCCAGGCCAGGAAGCGGAGCACCGCCCCGTCGAACTCGCCCCGCTCGCAGGCGGCGTCGGGTGCGTGCGGCACGCACAGGCCGGTCAGCTGGGCGTAGGCGAAGGCGGGGTACGAGGTGACGTCCCGCCCGTTGGCGCCGAAGTTGAAGGCCTGTCCGGCGATCGGTACGGCTGCCAGGGCGAGCAGGCCGAAGCCGAGTAGCGGGACCCCTGCCCCGCGCAGTCGGCTCCGGGCCCCTGCCCGTAACCCGTCGGTGGCGGCCAGCAACTCGGCCGGGCTGCCTTGGTTCGGTGTTCCCATGATCCCCCCTGAATGGCTTTGTCGGGCATCAACTTTGCAACGCAAAGTACATTGCGGTCAAGAGTTCGCGGGAGCACGAAGTGGGGCGGAGGCGAACCCCCTTGGCAAGAAGGTGGTGTGGTGGACAGCGGGGTGGGCCCTGAGCACCGCCTCGCGTGGCTCGGCCCGTGCGCGGGTCGTCGGGACGGGCCGATCCTTGCCGCCAGGGCGTCCCGGACCCACCCGGCGACCAGGGCGGCCAGGGCGCCAGGGACGTCAGGGCGCCGGCGGAGCTGACCGCGACTCGGCCGGCTTCGCCGCCCGTTCCTCCTAGCCTGCCGGGGCCGTCGTCGGGGCCAGGGTCCCGTCATGGCGGGCGCTGGCACGCCAGTCGGCGACGCGGACCAGGGTTTCGAGGAAGGCCAGGCGGAACGGGCCGAGGCCGGGAGTGTCGCGCAGGGACAGGGCACGTTCGGTCCAGGCCGCCGGGAAGGCGGCGGTGTGCAGGGTCCGGGCGGGGAAGTACTCGCCGGTGGACAGCCGGATGGGCGGGGTGCGGTCCCCGTCCGCGACGCCGAGCAGCAGCGGGGCCTCGTCGCCGCGCGGGCGCACGGTGAGCCGGACGTGGCCGTGGTGGGCGGCGGCGAGGTAGGTCACGAGCGGGTGGTGGCCGCCCTGCCAGAGCAGGAGGGCGCTGACGAGCTCGTGCCGCAGGTGGGGGCGCGGCGAGCGGTAGGGCGGCAGGGGGTCGGCGCCGACGCCGTTCTTGGACTTGGCGAGCAGGCCGCCGGGCGGGTCGGTGCGGCCGGCCCGCAGTTTCTCCTGAAAGGCGTCGTGGCACTTGCCGAGGTCGTGGAAGCGGGCCGCCTCGACGACGGCCTCCCACAGGTCGGTGGGCAGGGCGGGCAGCGCGGCGAGCAGCGCCTGCGCCTCCTGCGCGGTCTCCTGGAGGTGCTGGTCGAGGCCGACCCAGGCGGTGCAGCCGTAGGCCGGGTGCCCGGAGGCAGCGGCCTCGCACGCGACGGGGGCCGGACTGTCCGGGGTCCAGCCCCGGTCCGGGAGGTAGCCGCCGGTGCGGGCGTCCAGGAGCAGCCGGACGCCGGGCCGCAGGTCCTCCGGCCGCGCGGGGCGCCACCGGCGGTCCAGGGCGTCGCGCAGCCAGGCCCGCCCGGCGGGCAGCCGCCGGAGCTCGCCGAGCGGCACCGGGCAGAGTTCGGCGCCGGTCGGATCCGGCTCGTCCTCGCCGGGCCCGTCCTCGCCCGGTCCGTCCTCACCCGACTTGTCCTCGCCCTGCCCGGCACACTCCAAGGCGCGCCAGGCGACCAGCGCCGGGAGCGAGGCGGCCTCCGCCGGGTCGCAGATCCAGTGGTCCACACCGGCGGCGGTGTCAGCGGCGGGTGAGTCGTCGGCGGGTGAGTCGTCGGCGGGTGAGTCGAAGAGGGCCAGGACGTCCTCGCGCCCCGGCCCGGCCGGTGCCGGCGGCGTGTCGACGCGGGCCGTCAGCAGTTCGCCGGGGGTGACGGCCCGGCCCTCGTGGGCGGTCAGCCAGCGCGCGGTGGCCGCGTCGCCGCCTTCGGGGGGCGTGCACCACAGCAGGTCGCCGCCGTCCGGGTGCTCGCCGTGGCGGTTGCAGCGTCCGGCGCGCTGCACGAGCGAGGCCCAGGGCGCGAGTTCGGTGACCAGGGTGCGGCCGGAGATGTCCAGCCCGGTCTCCAGGGCGGGGGTGGCGACGAGGACGAGGCCGTGCCCGCCCTCGGCGGCGGCCAGGACACGGGCGAGGTCGGCGGCGCGGAAGTGCGGGTGCAGCAGCAGTGCCTCGCTCCCCCGGGCGGCCAGGCCGGCATGCACGGCCCGCGCCCGTTCCGGGGAGTTGAGCACCACGACGGTCCGGGTGCCCGGCACGTGGGCGGCGGTGACGGCCTCGGCGAGGGCGGCGATGTAACGCCCGGGCGGGAGGTCGAGACGGCCGATGCGCCGCACCGTCCCGGTCGTGTCCGGCGCGCGCACCGTTCTCCCGCCGAGACCGCCCGGCCCCCGCACCGACGACATCCACATCGTCCCGGTCGCCGAAGCCGTTCCCAACTCATCCCGCAGGAGCTGGAGTTGCCTGCCGGTGGACAGGCCCGGCCCGAGCAGGTGCGCCTCGTCGAACACCCACTGGGCGTCGGCGTGCAGCAGCGCGTACGAGACCGGCGCCATCGTCCGCGCGTCCGCGTAGCCGCGCATCAACGCCCGGCTGAGCACCATGTCGTGGGTACCGACCAGGATCGCGCTGCGCTCGGGGCGCCGCCGCCAGCCGCCCTCCTGCGCCGCGGCGCCCGCGAGCAGGTGCAGCCCCACCTCGCCCGTGAGGCCCAGGCGCTCCAACCACTCCCCGATCCGGCCGAAGGCCTGGCCGGCGAGGCTGTGCCGGGGCAGCACGAACACCAGCCGACGCGGCGTGGCCCCCGGCGCGGCGACCAGCCGCCGGTACAGCCACGGCAGCACGGCGGCAACGGTCTTGCCGGCCCCGGTGGGCGCCTCGAGCAGCGTGGGCAGGCCCTCGGCGGCCAGCGCCGACTGGTAGGAGTGGGGGGTGAATCCGGTGGCGGTGCGCGCGAAGGTCTCGAACTCGGCCGTCATCGGCCCAACCTACGGCCCGGCGGGCCCGGTGGGTAGGACGGGGAGCGGCCGACGGGCCGGGCAAGCGGGCCGGGCGCAGCGGGACCGCACTGGCCCGGCTGTACGGGCCAGCCGCTCACCGGTCGCCGCCGGCCCGCACCCGGCCGAAGACGTCGGCGGCCGGAGCGGAGAAGCGGGCGGCAGGTCGGGGCCGCCCGGTTCAGGGATTCTGTCCGTCGCTGTCGTCCGACTGCTCATGCCCCCGGGAGCGGTGCCGCCGCAGGTGCCAGACCAGCAGGGCGATGGCGATGATCACGGCGATCGCGATGGCGGCGACCCGGCCGACGGTGCCCTCCACCCTGGTGTAGGCGGCTCCGGCGAAGTAGCCGAGGAGGGTGAAGCCGACGCCCCAGGCGAGCCCGCCGAGGGCGTTGTAGAACAGGAACCGGCGGTACGGCATGCGGGACATCCCGGCCAGCGAGGGCACCAGCGGGCGGAAGAAGGCGATGAAACGGCCGACGAAGACGGCGGCCGGCCCGCGCCGGCGGATCAGGTCCTTCGCCGTGCCGACCTGCTTGGCATGGCGTCGCAGCGGGCGGGTGCGAAGGATCGCCGGACCGAGGTGCCGGCCGATCTCATAGCCGGCGGAGTCGCCGAGGATCGCCGCGCAGACCACGACCAGGACCATCCAGCCCAGGGAGGCCCTGCCCTGGTGGGCGAGGAAGCCGCCGAGGACGGCAGCGGTCTCGCCGGGGATGAAGAAGCTGAAGAACAGGGCGTCCTCGGTGAAGACCATGCCGCCGACGACCGCGTACACGACCGGGCCGGACAGGCCGCGCAACCAGTCGATGATCGAGTGCATCGGCCACACCCCGTCGGCAATCGGGCCCCTTTCTGCCCCAATGTAACGCTTGTCCCCATGCCGGCCCCGTCAGGCGGGCAGCGGACGGCACGTTCCGGGACGGGCGGGCCGGCCGGCACGCTGGCCGCGCCGGACCTGGTCGACCCGGATCTCCTGCCGGCCCCGGGTGCCGGTGCGGCGTTCGCGGCGTCGGCCCGCGACTGGTCCGGCCGAACACCGTGCGCGCGGCCCGGCGCGGTGGCGTCCCGTCCCGCCCGGGTTGCCCCGCAGCCGGCCCCGTCGCAGGTCGGCGGGACGAGTTCGACGCCGGGAAGCGTGTGAGACGGGGACAGCCTGGTGGTGCTGCACATCCCGGCTCATTCATCAGCATCGTGCGCCGTCGAGGCGAATCCACCATCCCGATCACCGCACCAGCGGGCGACGCAGTCGCCGGCCTTGGGGGTCGGAGCGCCGCCGGGCCGCCGCGTTCGGCCCACTGCCGTCCCGGGTGGGGCCGGAGGTCGGGCGGGCCGAACTCGCCCAGGCACAGGACGACTTCGGGCCCGCCGTCTTCGGGTATGACCTCGCCGTCGGCCATCGCATCAGGGTGCTCGACACGGGCCTTCCTGGCGGCGCAGTCGGACGTGGCGGGCCTGGCGGACCGTCACTCCTGCGCGGTCCAGGTGCTCAAGGCGCGGTCGCGGACATCGGGCTGCGGATGCCGGCGCAGGGCGAGCAGGGCCGCCCGCCACGGCGCCGACCACTGCCGGCCGGGGCCGTACAGGGCCACCAGTCTGGCCGCGAACAGCCCGGCGGCCAGGCCGCCGTCCTCCGTCAACCGACGGACGGCCGCCGCCGTGTGCTCCCCCGGCGGTGTCCGGTGGTCGTCCGGACGCAGTTCCTCGGCCACCGTGCCGGCGAGGAGCGGGCGATCCGTCAACACGGCTGCCAGCTCGATGAGGTCGTCGCCGAGGGTCGCGGAGTCCAGGTCGATGGCGCGGCACAGCCGGGGGGCGGCCTGCGGGACCAGGGACGGCTCGGTCATCAGCAGGGCGGCCACGGCGCGGTCCCTCGCGCGGCCGCCGGCCGTCGCTTCCACGCGGTAGAAGTGCCGGCTGCTGAACTGCTCGATCCGCTGCCGGGCCGCCTCGTCCCGGCCCTCGTCGTCCGCCGGCCCGCCGGCGCGGACGGCCTCGATCAGGCGGCTCAGGGTCTGCTCCAGCAGGCTCCCCGGGGCGACGCCGCCGAACGGGTGCGGCGCGTCCGACCGGGCGATCGCGCCCACCGCCAGTGCGGCCGACCGCCACCGCTCCCGTTCGGCCAGGTCCGTGACCACGGGGACCATCGCGGCCACCGCCTCCGGGGCGTACCGCCCCCACACCGCGAGCTTCCCCGCGCCCATGGCCGAGACCAGTGTGTCCTCGGCGAGGGCCAGCCGGCCGACCAGTTCCGCGTAGCGGCGGCGGTCGTCCACCGGCAGTGCGTACGGGCGGAGGTCCCCGGCGAGCACCGTCCGCAGCTCGGAGGTGCCCTCGGCGATCTCCGTCAGCACGTCCCAGAGCGGGAGGTCGGCGGGCCGGGCCGCCACCTGCTCCACCACTACCCGCCGCACGTCCTGGTGCTGCTCCGGGGCCCGGTAGGCCGCTTCCAGCAGCGCGGTCGCCTCGGGCAGTGGCAGGTGGGCGGCGGCGAGCCGGACGGCCTGCTTGCGGCTGGTCACCTTGGTCGTCGGGTCGGTCACGATCCGGGTCAGGGCCGGGCCGAGCTCGTCCGCCGGGGTGAACCGGGCGGCGCGGCCGGCCGCGTACACCGCGACCCGGGCGCGCTCGTCGCCGGCGAACCCGAGCAGCACGGGCAGCGCCTCGGCGGGCCGGGCCGTCCACGGCAGCGCGGCGAGGGCGGCCTCGGAGAGCACCACGTCGGTCGAATCGACGTACCGGAGCAGCAGTTCCCGGCCGTGGCCGGGCAGGTGCGCGGCGGCCCGCAGGGCGGTGGTCCGCTGCTCGGGCGTCGCCGTGGTGTCGTCCACCGTCCGGGCCACCCATGCGGCGGCGGACCGTACCTGCCGGTCCGTCCAGCGGTCGGCGGCGGCGAGGTCGCGCGGCACCCGGGCGGGCCCGCCCGGCGTACTGCTCCCGGTGACGAGCAGGGGGGCGAGCAGCGGGGCAAGCAGATCGGTGCGGTCCCGGGTCAGCACCGTCCGCACGGCCGGGAGCGCGGCAGCGGCGGGCTCGGCCTCGATCAGGCGGACCACCCGTTGCCCGCGGGTGGCGCGGTCTGCGAGCAGGTGGGTCACCGCCCGTCCGTACTCCCGGTCATCGGCCGGCACGCGCTCCAACAGACCGACCACCGAGGGAAGCCGACGGGAGGCAGGGTGCAGTCCGTCGACGAACGCGAGCAGCAGTGAGGTCGACCGCTCCAGCGCCGGCCGCAGCTCGGCCGCCACCGCGGCCTGCCGCTCCCGTGGGAAGGCCGGCGCGGCCGGCGCTGGAGCGGTCGGCGAGGTCGGCACGACCGGCACGACCCTTTCGATCGTGCGGACGGCCCAGTCGACCAGGTCCCGGGCGGTGCCGCCGGCGTGCTCGGCCAGCACGGAGCAGGCCAGCCGGGTGAGTTGGGTCCGGGTGTACGGCGAGCAGTCGCGCGCGGTCAGCGCGTCCTCGGTGAGGCGCGCCAGGAGTGCGGCCGCGTCGGCCTCGAAGAGCTTCGGCGGTACGGCGGCGACCGCTGCCAGGGCTTCGGCCCGCACCGGGTCCTGTTCGTTGCGCAGGCGCTGGAGCAGGACCAGGGCTTCCCGGACCGCGCTCGCCGCACCGGACAGTCCGGCGTGCACCACCACCTGGCCCCAGGCGTAGCCCCGCTCCCAGGACTCCGCCGTCCTGGTCTCCGCCAGCAGCCGGGGCAGCGCCTCGGCGGCCGGGAGGTGGACGAGCAGGTCCAGCGCCTCGGGCTCCTCGGCCAGCCGGGCCCGGGCCCGGGCGATCCGTTCCGGCGCGGGCAGGGTGGCCAGCACCTCTCCGGAGTACCCACGGGGGTGGACCTTCGACACGGCCACCACCGCGTCGTGCAGGGCCGGCCGGGCGGCCGGCGGCAGTCGGCGCGACAGCGCCGCGTGGTCGGCGGCGCTGCGGTGGGCCAGTTCGGTGAGGAGCGGCAGCGGAGCCGCCACCAGCCGGCGGGCGAGCGCGGGACGCAGCACCGGATCGTGCCGGTGCCGACCGGCGGCCACCAGCAGCCGGGCGGTCCGCTCCGGGTCGTGAGCGGCCAGGGCCGCGAACCTGTCGCGCAACGGCGCGGGAAAGGTCGGCCGGTACTGGGCGGCGGGGTGACGCTCCAGCAGGTCCAGTGCCTTCCCGGGCAGCCGGCCGGCGGCGGCGCCCAGCCCGACGGCGTTCTGCCGCCAGAACCACGCCCGCTCCGCGCGGGGCAGTTCGGTGAGCCGACGGTCCGCCTCGTCCAGCACCGCTGCCGGGTGACGCTCGCCGAGCGACCGGGTGAAGGTGACGGCGTGGGCCGGATCGGACAGTTCGCGGGCCACGAACGCCGGTGAGCAGACCGGCAGCAGCCGCCCCGCCTCGGCGCATCCCCACCGCTGCCGGGCGACGGGCACCAGGTGCTCGGCCACCGCCGTCCGGCCGGCCTTCAGGACGGCGCGGATCAGCTCGTCCCGGACCGCGGTCGGGGCGGTGCGGATGGCCTGCTCCACCACCTCGTCCGGCATCGGGAGTTCACGCACCGCCCGGTGGGCGTAGCGGCGTACCACCGGATCGGGGTCGGTCAACCTTCCCGACAGGTACGGGAGTTGTTTACCGGCCAGGGCAGCGAGCGCGGCGACCCGCTGCTCGTACGGGCCACCGGTGGCCAACTCGTCGAGAAGGGCGGCAAGTCGGCCCCCTTCCGCGAGGCGGTGGGCGGCGCGGGCGATCTCGCGCAGGCGCAGGGCGTGGGGCAGGGACTCGACATCGGCCAGCAGCCGATCGGCGGTGATCTGAAGCATCGCCGCCGATTCTGGCGCCCGGGCATCCGCCCCGCACCCGATTTTCGTCGGGCCTTCCGTGGCCGCCGGTGGCCGTTGCCCGGCGGGCTCCCGGTGGCGCGGGGCCCGGGCCGGCTCACGCACCCAGGTGCAGGTAGGGGCCCTGGCCGCCGGGGAGCGCGGGTACCGGGCGGGCCCGGCGGGCATCATCGTCGGACTGGCCGAGCAGCTGCGCTGAGCAGGAGGAACGGTCCGAGAGCCCGCTCGGGACGCCGTGGCCGTTGGGTGGCCGGCCGGAGGTACCCGACCAGGTAGCTGCCGGCCACCGGCCCGGCCGATTCCTCCCTCCCGCGTTCCTGCGGCGCCACGTCGAGGAGCGGCTCGGCTTCC
Source organism: Kitasatospora sp. NPDC051164 (assembly GCF_044455625.1). NCBI lineage: Bacteria > Bacillati > Actinomycetota > Actinomycetes > Kitasatosporales > Streptomycetaceae > Kitasatospora > Kitasatospora sp. NPDC051164. Next base: position 95,997 of record NZ_JBITFB010000028.1, read on the forward strand.
GGCCGGACGAGATGCCCGGCGACCACCTCCCGATGCTGGGCCACCCGCAGGGGCCGGCCGAGCGGCTGGAGGCGTTCCGGGCCGGTTGGAGGCGCGATGCGCCGCGTGGGAAGTCGGCGGGCCCGACTTCCCACGCAGGAGCAGGGGGTCCAGGGGTGGGACAGGCGCCCTGGACGAGGACCTGCCCTCCGCCGACCGCCTGATGCGGGTCCGGCATCGACGTCGTGAAGCGGCGTGTCAGCCCGGCGGCGTGATGTTCCGTCCCGTGGCTCAGGCGAAGCGGGAGCTGCGCACCGGGCCGGCGGAGCGGCAGCGGTCGCGCGGACCGGTCAGCCAGTGCGGGGCGACCGCACGGGCGAGGACGGCCAGTGCCTCGTCCGGGTCGGCCGGGGTCTCACCGTCGCCGGGGTCAGGGGTCGGGTCGGCGGAGCGGATGTCGGCTGCCAGTTCCTCGGCGGTCCGCTCGTCCGGCTCGCCGCCGAGCGGCTCCCAGGGCGCGAGGATCGTCTGGCCGAGCAGGCCGCAGACGTCGGCAGCGACGCCGGGCGGCTCGGTCCAGCAGGTCGCGTGCTCGTACAGCACCTCGCCCGGTGCGCGCTCGTTCAGGCGGGAGACCAGGTCGGCGTCCGCCTCGCTCAGGTCGTAGGCCACCACCACGGTGTTCGCCGTGCCCGGCCGGTAGGGCTGGGCGGGCAGACCGAGCAGGCCCGCGGCGGCCAGGCCGAGCGCGCGGTCCGCGCGGCCCGGCAGCAGGGAGACCGAGTGCGGGCGCGTCCCGGTCGTCTCCAGGATCAACCGCAGCCGTTCCAGGCCTTCGCGGCACAGCGCGTAGCTGTCCTGTAGGAGGGCGTAGCGGCCGGTCATGCCCGCGTCCCACCCGTACGGGGACAGGGTGGCGAGCAGGCCGCCGGTGAGGGTGAAGTGCCAGGCGCGCAGGGCCTGGTGGTGGAGCGGGTCGGGGCCGTCGGGCTGCGCGGCGGCGACAGCCGCGGCGCGGTCGAGGGAGCGACGCAGCCGGTCGGCGGCGGGCTGCCACCGGCCGGCCTCGGCCGGCAGGCGGTCGAAGGCGGTGCGGGCCGCGACGGCGTCGCCGGCCATCAGGGTGTTGTAGGCGAGCAGGTAGCGCTCGGGCCAGTCGCGGAGCAGCGCGTCGTGGTCGCGCAGCAGGGCGACGGCCTCGGCGTGGTGCTCCTCGTCCTCGAGGGCGGTGGCGAGTTCGGCGATGATCGGAAGTCGCTGGTCGGCGCGGCTGCGGACCTTGGCGAGCAGGCCGCGCCGCGGGGCTTCGGCGGCGCGCAGGGCCTCGGTGAGGGCGGGGACGGCGAGGAAGGAGGCGCCACGCCCGACGCAGGCGTAGCCGTACCGGTAGAGCGCGTCGGGGTGGGTGGGTTTGGCGGCCAGGGCGCGGGCGGCATCGACGAGGTCGTCGAAGCCGCCGTCGGCGGCCAGCCGCTCGACCAGCGGGGCCACCTGCGCGGCCGGCAGGTCACGTGCGACCGAGCGCAGTTCGCGCATGGCGGCGCCCGGGTCGCCGGACTCCATGAGGCTCCAGGCGGTGTCCAGCGAGGTCGTCGTCACAGGGTTTCCTCCGGGGGGTCGTTGTCGTCGGGGAACGAAGGCGGCAGCGGCGTGGGCCGCGGGTGTGCGGGCGGCGGGGATCACGGCACCGGTGCGCCGACGGCGGGTGTGCGCTCGCGCGCGGTCGCGGTGGTGGCCGTGGCGGTGGATCGTGGCGGAGCGGAACCGAGGGGGCGGCCCGACCGTGGCGGCGGAGCCGGGTGCGGGCGTCCGGTGAGGGGTGGCACGGGGCCGGCCGCCGTTCGTCGGCGGCGGGTGGGGCTCACCTGCTCGGGCGGGGGCCGCCCTTCCTGCCGAGGTCACGCATGGGGAGGATCATGTCCGAACGCCGCTGCCCGCCGCAAGCCGATTGTCCGTCCGGCAGCCGCCGAACCGGTGCGTCGATGCCGATCCGGCCAGGACGCTCCGTGTGGGTGTGACCGCCGGCGAGGGGGGACCGGCAGCGGCGGCCGCAGGTGCAGACGGACGGCGGCGGCGGAAATCGGGTGGCGGCGCGGCGATGAGTTTTCGGGCGCCGACCGGTCTACATCTTGACCGGGACGGCCCGGAACGACCGACTCATCGGAGTACAGACATGGGACTCATCCACATCGAGCTGTTCGCGACCCTCGACCTCGTCGGGCAGGCGCCCGGCGGCCCCGACGAGGACCCGGTGGGGTTCCCGTACGGCGGCTGGCAGGCGCCCCTGATCGATCAGGTCACCGGGGCACAGATCCTCGCCGCGTACGAGGACACGGACGCCCTCCTGCTCGGCAGGCGCACGTACGACATCTTCGCCGCCTACTGGCCGCACCAGAAGGGCGGGCCGGACAACGCGATCGCCGAGCTCTTCAACCGTGTCCCCAAGTACGTGGCCTCCCGGGGCACGCCCGAGCTCCCGTGGGCCGGGTCCACGCAGCTCGGCCCGGACCTGCCCGCCGCGGTACGCGAGCTCCGCGACCGGCACGAACACGTGAAGGTCGTCGGGAGCCTGGACCTCGTCCAGACCCTCCTGCGCGACAAGCTCTTCGACCAACTCGACCTCTGGGTGCACCCGGTCGTGCTCGGCGTCGGGAAGAAGGTGTTCGACGGCGGCGCGGTGCCCACGAACGTCACGCTCCTCGAACCGCCGGTGGCCGGTCCGCAGGGCACGGTGTTCCTACGCTACGGGCTCGCCGACGGCACACCCGCCACGGGCGACATGAGCGCGCCCGACCACGGTCTCGGGCACGACGAATCCCGGTGATCCGATGACCACCGTCCATGCCAACGGGATCGCCTTGGGCATCGAGTCGTTCGGTGACGGCGACGCGCCACTCGTCCTGCTCGCGGGCGGGCCGACGATGCTCTCCTGGCCCGACGCGCTCTGCGAGCGCCTCGCCGCCGGCGGCCGCCGTGTGGTGCGCTACGACCTGCGCGACAGCGGGGAGTCGACGACGACGGATCCGCGGGCACCCGCCTACACCCTGCGCGACCTCGCCACCGACGCCGCGGCCCTCGCCGCGGCGCTCGGCGGGGCGCCCGCGCACCTCGTGGGGATCGGCGTCAGCGGGATGGTCGCCCAGGTGGCCGTGCTCGACCACGCGGGCGCGTTCTCCGCGCTCACCCTGGTCGGCACCCGCGCGGTCGCCCCCGGCCCGCCCGACGACGACCTCCCCGACCACGACCAGGCGACGATGAGCCGCCTGTTCACCCGCCCGATGCCCGACTGGAACGACCGCGAGGCGGTTGCGGAGTTCGCCGCCGCCGGCGCACGGATCCTCGGCGACGACCCCGCCACCGCGCGCACAACCGCCGCGCGCATCTGGGACCGCACGCCCGGCACCGCACCCCCGGTCCGGATGGCCAACCAGATGGGCCTGGTGTTCTCCAGGCTCGACTGCGAACCCCGCTGGCGCGAACGCCTGCCGGGATCGGGATCCCCACGCTCGTCGTCCACGGCCGCCGCAACCGGTTCTTCCCCGTCGGCAACGGCGAGGCGATCGCGCGCGAGATCCCCGGGGCACGGCTGCTCGTCCTCGAGGAGGCCGCCACCGCGATCCCCGATGCGGCGGTCGGCGAGGTCACCGAGGCGATGCTCACGCTTGGATAAGGGACGCAGGGTGCCGCGCGGGTCCGGCCTTCGGGCCGGTGGCGCACAGCACGAGTGGCCGCAGGGCGGCGCCCTGCTCGGCGGCGTCGACTCGCAGGGCGCGCTGAAGGCCGAGGCCGCCGCGAGGACGAACGACCGCCAGGAGCAGCGCGACCTGCGTGCGTCGAACACGTGGTACCAGGAGTTGGCGGAGGAGGGCGGCGGGCGGCGGCTCCGGCAGCGGCGGGAGCGTCGACGGCTGGCGCGAAGCACCACGTGTCGCCCTCGTGTGGCAGCCCGCTGCCCCGGGCAGGGGTATCAGGCCCGCTCGTAGTGCGCGAGGTACCCGGCGAGTTCGTCGTCCATGCTCTCCTCTCCGTACCCGTGCAGCGCGCACCACAGGCGGTTCTCCACCCAGAACCGGTACGCGAACTCCTCGAACGAGGAAGCGCACCGGGCGATGGCCCCGAACCAGTCCACCGGCACGCCCGGTTCGTCCCGGCCGGGCGCTTCCGCGAGGTCCAGCGGGGAGGCCACCACGAAGGCCTCCCCGCTGGGGCGGAGGTAGAGGTACCAGTGCACGCAGTCCTGCTGGTCGCGCAGGAAGCGGACCAGGAAGGCTCCTGGCTCCACCGGGCTCGGTATCGGCGAGGAGACGTCCGTCCAGCAGGCCGTGGCCGACACCGCGTCCAGGGCCCGGTGGCTGTCGGCGCCGGTCTGGAAAGCCGTGAAGTCGGCGGGCAGCACCATCCCGGCGCCCGCCAGCTTGGCGGCAACGGCGTCGAGGTGCCCGGCGATCTCCGGGACCACCGGGCCCGTGCCGCCGAGCCACCCGAACCCGCCGTCGAAGCGGGCCGGGTCCAGCGGCGGCAGCGCCTCGGGGTCGTACCACTCGTACGTACCGCCGCACGGGCGGTGCGGACCGAGGTCGGTGGCGCACCAGAGTGCCTGGAAGGCGGGGCGGTGGGTCGGTTCGGTGGCGGCGGTCACGGTGCTCCTCGGTACGGGCTGCTGCGTCACCACCCATCCTGCCGACCGGGACTGACAGTCCGCCGCGTCCGACCGCACTCGCCCGGTCCTGCGGGTCCCGAGAACAGCGGCGCGGCATCGGCCACCGCCGTCGAAGCCCTGGGCGGCCGACCGTCGACGCCCTGCCGGCCGAGCACCGGTGGACCGGGTACCGGAGGTGACCCTGGTCGGCGACGCCGACCACCTCGCGGCCCCGGACGGCTACGGCGCCGACCCGGCCGTGATCGAACTCACCACCGGGCAGGGTGGGTTGAGCTGGACGCGGTTCCGGCGGCGCTGAGGGGTCTCAGCGGAACGCGGCCACGTTGCGGGCGGCCCAGTGCGCGAAGGGGCGCGGGGCACGGCCGAGGACTCGTTGGACGTCCGGGCTGACGCGCAGCTCGGCCGGGTTCGGGGAGCCGAGGATGTCCAGGGTGTCGTCGGCTAGCTCCGCCGGCATGCTGCGGGTCATGGCGGCCTTGGCCTCGTCGCGGGTGAGCTCGTGGAACCTCACCGGCGAGCCCAGCACGGCGGCGATGGCCTCCGTCTGCCGACGCGGGGTGATCATCTCCGGGCCGGTCAGCTCGTACACGGCACCGGTGTGCCGGTCGTCCAGCAGGCAGGCCGCCGCGACGGCGGCGATGTCCGCCGGGTCGATGATCGGCACGCCGACGTCGCCGAAGGGCGCGGCGACGACCTGGTGCGCGCGCACGGATTCGGCCCACCACAGGGCATTGGAGGCGAAGCCGCCCGGCCGCAGGACGGCCCACTCCAGGCCGGACTGCCGCAGCGTGTCCTCCAGTGCGCGCATCGCGATCCGTGTCGGGCCGAAGGGCCTGGTCGCCACGCCCTGTGTGGACAGCAGGACGACCCGGCGGACGCCGCCGGCCGCAGCCTCGCCGATGATGCCGGCGGGGTCGGCTCCGGCGGCGTGCAGGTCACCGGACAGCAGCAGGAACAGCGCCTCCGCCCCGGCCAGCGCGGGCTTGAGGCCGGCCGGCTCGGCCAGGTCGGCTGCCACGTGGCGGACGCCGTTGGGCACCGCTGCCGCGCGCCGTGACACTGCCGTCACCGGCCGGCCCGCCTCGGCCAGGGCCTGCGTCAACGGCCGGCCGATGTTTCCGGTAGCCCCGGTCACCACGATCATGATCAGCTCCTTGTCGGATGTCTTCCGTGGCCTGCACGCTAGGAGCCCGGGCTTACTCCTGGTAAGGACATACCTTGACGTAAGCTCATGACATGGCAGAAGGTGTGCAGCCCGGACAGGTCGAGGCGGGGAAGCGGTATGACGTGTTTCACACCGACTGCCTCGCGCGGGATGTGGTCGACCACGTCACCAGCAGGTGGGGCGTCTGGGTGCTGATCTCCTTGCGGAGCAACGACCTTCGGTTCTTCGAGCTGCGCGAGAGCATCCAGGGCATCAGCGAGAAGATGCTCGCCCAAACCCTGCGCGCGCTGGTCCAGGACGGCCTGGTCTGGCGGAAGGTCGAGCCGACGACGCCGCCTCAGGTCACCTACGGGCTGACCGAGTTCGGACGGGACGTCGGCGAGCCGCTGACGGAGCTGTTCGACCGGATCACCCGGCGGCTGTCGCCACGCGGCGCGGGATAGCGCGGTGGTCGCCGGATAGCGCGGCGGTCGCCGGTGCACCTTCGCGGCACGGCACGTCGTGGCCCCGGGCGGTCAGGACGTCGACGGCCTGCCACCGGCGCTCCGAGGGCGGGGCCGGCACCCGCGGCGGCCCGCTCGACGTACCGGGCCGGTGCTTCGGCCACCGGACCGCGCCGGGCGTTTGTCAGGCCTTCGCCCGGGCGATCGCCCGGACGGCGATCTCGCGCATCCGGTCGAAGGCCGTCTGCGGGTCGTCGTAGGAGAGCCAGGGGCCGGCCACCTCGTGACCCATCACCCGGAACAGCTCCAGTGCCGGCGCCACCCGGGCGTTCATGACCAGTGACCAGGCGGCCCAGCCCCGGGCGCCCTGGAGCTGCGGATGCGCCGGATCGGCCTGCGCCAGGTCGGCGAGCAGGGCGTCCACGGCGGCGGTGAACTCCGGCGTCCGGTAGGCGGCCGCCGGTGCCTTGTCACGGGTGTTCTGTTCGAACAGCGCCTGCACCCTCAGGTTGGTCAGCAGGCCGCCGGCCGGCGCGTCCGCGAGCGCGGCGTCGACGAAGGCGTGCATCAGCTCGTGGCTGCCGTGCCACTTGGCGCACCAGTACTGCAGCGCGCCCTCGTGCGCCCGCAGGTGGTGCGGATCACGGGCCACCACCGCGGCCCAGAGCTCACGGAAGTCTCGTCGCCCTGCAGCACCAGTTGCTCGCGCGGCACCAGCCCCTGCCGCAGCTCGGTCTCCCTGCGGCTGCGGCGTTCCCGGGAGACCCGCGAGACGATGACCTTGCCCGCGACGACCACGAGCACGGCGATGAGCACGAAAACCATGAACTGCTTTCCTAGCGGGAGGGGTTGGGCCGCCTGCCCCGATCCGAGCGGTCCTCGGCGGGCACCGGGCGCGGACGAGGGCACCGCGCGGGCGCGCCGTGCCCCAGCCCCCCGACCTCGCACCTGCGTGCGCGGCGAGGGGGATCGTATCGGCACGCCGCGTCGCCGCCGCGTCCAGGGCCGGGGTCCCACGGCGGCCGGGTGACGGTCACAGGGAGTGGCCCGCTCGGCCCCGTCCCCGCGCCCCGAACCGTCCGCCGCCACCACTGTGGGGTACCGGCTCGCCGGCGCCGCTCGCGGTTGGGTGGCCGCCTGTGGGACGACCGATTGTGCGCGCCGCGGCTGTCCGGCGGCTGTTCTGATGGCGGTCGCCACGCATGACGCAATCCGCGGAGATGCGCCGCCGGCGCGGGATGACGCCGGCGGAACTCGCCGAGCTGACCGGGATCGACGAGAGCACCCTCTCCCGGCTGGAGACCCATGAGGGGTTCGAGTGGGTCTACGTGCTCTCCGGCCGCCTGCGCCTGCTGCTGGGTGACGGGAGCGTGGTCCTCACGGCGGGCGAGGCCGCCGAGTTCGACACCCGCGTACCGCACCGGCTCGGCCCGGACGGCGACCGGAGCGTCGAACTCCTCGTCCTCTTCGGGCACCATGACCCGCACCGCCTGGCCCCACCTGCTGTCGTCAGGCGGCGGGCCTGACGGTCGGGGCCAGCGTGGTGTCGAGCCAGTCGAAGGTGACCTGCTGGAAGCGGGACATCGCCCCCATGTGGCAGTGCTCGCCCGCGCCTTCGGCCTCGGGGAGGGTGACCAGCGTGTGGGGGCAGGTCAGTGCGGCCCGGACGCGCTGGGGCTGGCCGTGGAAGAACTGGTCGTCCTCGGCGTCCAGGATGAGGGTCGGGCAGTCGATGAGGTGGGCGACGCCGTCGAGGGTGTAGTCGGCGGTGCGGCGGATGTAGTCCGCGACGGAGTCGGCGCCGAACGCCCACACGCCGTTGCGCAGGGCCCAGCGGAGCTGGGTGCTGCCCTGCATGAGCAGGCTCGCGACGGGGTCGGCGAGGTCGTCGCGGCCGGCCTCGATCCATTCCCGCAGGAACGGGGGCATGAGCCGGGTGTGGGCGTCGTGGTAGTCGTAGAGCCCGTCGTCCAGGACCAGGGCGGCCAGGCGGTGTTCGTGGGCGGCGGCGCGGGCGGTGAGGTAGCCGCCGAGGCTGTAGCCCAGCAGCGCGAGCCGGTCGGGGGCGATCTCGGGCCGGGTGAGCGCGTGGTCGACCACCGGGGTGACCACGGCCTCCCAGTCCGGACGGAAGACGAGCCCTTGCTCGCGCAGCGCCGCGCCCTGGCCGGGCCCGTCGTAGGCCAGCACGTTGTAGCCGCGGCGCAGCGCGGCGGCGCCGATGACGAAGTAGGCCTCTTCCAGGGTGGAGTCGAAGCCGCTGGTGAAGATGACGGTCGGGCGGGGGGCGCCGGAGTCGTCGACGAGGAAGAGGTAGCCGGGCAGGGTGGTGTCCTCGTAGGGGATGCGGACGGCCTCGACGGGAGTGTCCATCAGCGCCGCGGCGGTCGCGAAGGTCTCGCGGGACAGTGCGGAGAGGGTCTTGACCTCGGGGTCGTGGGCGGGGTCGTCGCGGCGGTAGAACTCGGCGGTGCGGTAGTAGTTCGACGCGCGCAGCAGGGCTTCGCGGGCGCTGACCTTGTGGCCGGCCGTCAGGGCGCGGGTGCCGATGGCGTGGACGCGCCGGGCGGTGTTCGTCCACTCGCGCAGCCAGGCCTCCTCGTCGCCCTCGGCGACGTTGCGCAGGGTGGTCAGGACCTCGCCCAGGTCGGCGCCGCCGTCGTTGGCGAAGCCGGCCGCACGCAGGGCCTCGAAGGAGAACGACTCGTCCTCGTACAGGAATCGCATGGTGCACCCCAGACCGCTTATCGAGACGGAACGGTTCCGTCTCGGCTTCGGGATCGACGATAGGCCGCACCGAGTCGAGACGCAACCGTTCCGTCTCGTGTAGATTCGGGACATGTCCAGCTCTCCCGCACCACAGCCGCCCTCCGCGACGCCTGCCCCTACCCCTGCCCCTGCCCCTGCCCCCGGGCGCCGACTCCCCGGCGGACCCGTACTCCAGGACTCGGTGACCGAGGCGATCGCCGCCGCCTTCTTCGAGGAACTGGCGTCGGCCGGCTACGCGCGGCTGTCCCTGGAGGCCGTCGCCAAGCGCGCCGGCGCGGGCAAGGCCGCCATCTACCGCCGCTGGACGTCCAAGCTGGACATGACCGTCGACCTGGTCTCCGCCGTCGCCGTCGACGCCTCCGGGACCACCGACACCGGAACCCTGCGCGGCGACGTCCTCGCCTTCCTCACGGACGTCGCCGACGCGCTGAACCAACGACTTCCCGCGAGGATCATCCCCGACCTGATCGCCGAGGGCGGACGCAGCCCCGAGCTGGCCGAGGCGCTCTTCACCACCGTCCGCGACACCCGCCGCACCAAGGCCACGCGGATCCTGGAACGGGCGATCGAGCGCGGCGAACTCCCCGCCGACGTGGACCGCGAACTCGCACTCGACCTCCTCGCCGGCCCGCTCTACTGGCGCCTCGCCGTCACCCACACCCCGACCGCCCCCGACTACCTCGACCGCCTCACCGACAAGCTCATCGCCGCCTTCTCCGCCTGACGGCCTGACGGGCGGCGGACGGGCGCGGACGGGCGGGCGGTCGGTCGGCCGCGGGACACCCGGACAAGTGACCGGCAGGCCGACCGTCCGAAATGCGGTGAAGCGACAGGCTCAGGCGACTCTCACAACATCCGACAGGGGTATGTCGATCCTGGTCACATCGCCGAGGATGTCCACCGTCAACTGAACGCGGCCCCGGGCGTGGTCGACGGCCAACACGGGACCCGTGAAGTCCGCAAACGGGCCCCCGGTAACCCGCACGTCATCACCTTCCTGAACATCCGACTCGTGCGGCATTCCACTCCCTCGCACCGTTGTTACCGCCGGCCACCGCCGGCGGGAGTGAACCTACCCTGGGACTTGCTCGATACCGAAGGGCCCCAGCCGAGCTGCGTGATCAGCCGACCGCACGCACCGGGCTCCCTGGCCAGTGGAGTTCCGACGGGTTCCCCGGGCGGCGGCGCGACGACGAGGCGTTGCAGGGGTGGGCCGTAGCCGGGCGGCGGCGAGCCCGAGGGCATGCGCAGTACGGGTGTCTCACGTGCCGGGTTCACTCCGAGTTGCTCCGAGCCGTCACCGAGCCGTCACCTCCGATCCTCGAAGCTGACATACGTATACACACCCAGCAGTCAAATGACGGCCGTAACTCTGGTCGTGCTCACGGCCGCCGTGCTGCACGCCGTGTGGAACGGGCTGGCGCACCGGATCCCGGACAAGATGGTCGGCTTCGCGCTGATCAACCTGACCTACACCGCCTGCGCCCTGGTGCTGGTCGCGGTCAACCCGCTGCCGGCCGCCGCGGCCTGGCCGTACCTGCTGGCCTCCACGGTAGTCCAGACGATCTCGACGGTCCTGCTGCTGCGGGCGTACCAGCTGGGCGACTTCGGGCAGATGTACCCGATCGCCCGCGGCTCGGCGCCGCTGCTGGTCGCGCTGCTGTCGGTGACGGTGCTCGGCCAGCACCTGGGGGCGGGCGAGCTGGTGGGTGTGGTGGTGATCTCCTGCGGGCTGATCGGGCTGGCCGTCGCCCAGGGCATACCCGGGCGGGCGCAGCTGCCCGCTCTCGCGGCCGCCGCCGGTACCGGGACGATGATCGCCGGCTACACGGTGCTGGACGGCAGCGGCGTTCGGCACGCCGACACCGTCGGCGGTTACGTGGCCTGGCTGTTCCTGCTCCAGGGGCCGACGCTCGTCGCGGTCGTCTGGGCCCGGCGCGGCCGCACCCTGTTCACCGGGGTGCGCAAGGTGCTGCCGGTCGGGATCCTCGGCGGGGTGCTCTCGCTGACGGCGTACGGTCTGGTGGTCTGGGCGCAGTCCCGGGGCAACCTGGCGGCGGTGGCGGCGCTTCGCGAGACCAGCATCGTGATCGCCGCGCTGATCGCCACCGTGGTGTTCCGCGAGCGCCTCGGACGGCTGCGGCTGACGGCCGCGCTCACCGTCCTCGGCGGGATCGCCGTCCTGGAGCTCACCCGGGCGTGAGCTTTCGCCCGCGGACAACGGCCCGTCAGGCGGTGCGTTCCAGCCGTACCAGGGCGGGCACCGCGGCGATGCTCAGGAGCAGCAGGAACAGCCAGGGCAGGACGGCGGCCCGGGTGAGCAGCAAGGTGAGCAGTCCCGGGGCGACGGCCTGGCCGACGTTCCAGGAGAGTTGGTAGAGGGCGAGGTAGCGGCCGCGCCGGTGCGGGTCGGCGAGGGAGACGCTGAGGTCCTCGCGGAAGGGGGTGGCGACGGTCTCGGCGAGGTTGTAGACGGCCATGGCGGTGAACAGCCCGCCGAGGACGGCCCAGCCGGGGGCGGCGGCGACGAGGGCGAACAGGGCGAAGGCGACTGCGTTGAGCAGGCCGCCGGCGGCGACGACCCGGGTGGGACGGAAGCGTTCGAGCCGGCGGGCGACGGCGCTCTGGGTGAGCACCACCTGGACGCCGTTGAGGACGAGCAGGGCGCCGGCCGTCCAGGCGTCGCGGTGCAGGCCCTCGGTGAGGTAGACGGCGAGCAGCATGCTCAGGATCATCGAGGCGAAGACGAAGGTCAGGTTGATCGCGATCAGCAGCAGGTAGCGCCGGTCGCGCAGCACCGCCCGGTAGCCGCCGGGGCCGTCGGGGGTGACGGGGCCGCCGGCTGGTGCCTCGGTCCGGGTCCGCGCCGCGTCAGCCGTCCCCGCGGGCCGCCAGGTGCCCAGCAGGGCCGCGGCGAGGGCGTAGCTGACCGCGTTGAGGGCGACGAGCAGCCGCAGCGCCCCGGTGCCACCGCCGGCCGCCAGGACGGCGGCGAGCGCCCCGCCGAGGCCGAGCCCGGCGTTGCGCAGGGTCTGCACGAGGGCGAACCAGCGCGGCCGCTCCCCCTCGTCGGCGGCGAGGACGACCAGCCCGGTGCTGCTGGTCCAGTAGGCGGCCTGGCCGATCTGGGCGAGCAGGCAGACCAGCACGATCTGCCAGGCCTGGTGGGCGAGCAGGAAGCCGCCGTAGGCGAGCGCGGAGAGCGAGTTGCCGGCGGTGGCGACGGGCCGGGCGCCGTAGCGGTCGAGCAGCGGGCCGACGGCGACGGCGGTGGGCAGGGCGAGCAAGCGAGCGGCGGAGACGGCGGCGCCGACGGCGGCGACGGACAGGCCGGTGGTGTCGGCGAAGTAGACGAGGGTGAAGGCGAGGATCAGCCCGGTGCCGAGGCTGTCGACGACGTGGGCGCCGATCAGGCGGGCGTGTCCGGTGGTGGCGGGGAGGCCGAGGCGGTCACGCAGCAGGGGCGGGGTGGCGGTGGTCATGGTCCGAGGCTGCCTGGGATGATCATCGCCGCCCATTGATTCCATCAGGATCGAATGCTCACCGGAGGTGCCCGTGTTGACCTGGGAGTTCTCGGCACAGGACCTGGCCCGGACGCGCTTCGCCCGGTCCCCGCTGAGCGAGGTCACGACGAGCGTCGAGGTGCTCAAGGATCCGGGCCGGCAGGCCGCGCACCTGCCCTGGGTGCGGCAGGCGCGGAAGCGGCTGGAGGGGGTGGGCTGGGAGTTGCTGTCGGCGCTGGTCCGGCTGCCGACGGTGTACGTGGTGGACTTCCTGACGCCGGTCCCGGAGGGCCCGGACCTGACGATCGGGCAGCAGACGGCCGCGCTGGCCGCCACCGATCCGGCCGTGGTGCGCCGGGACATCGCCCGGATCCAGGGCGAACTCCACCCGCTGGTGGCTGGGTTGGCGCACGATCCGGAGGCCGGACTGGCCCGGCTCGCGGCCGAGGTGAGGGCGTACTGGGAGGCCGCGATCGCCCCGCACTGGCCGCGGATGCTGCGGCTGACCGAGGGCGAGATCCTGCGGCGTGCCCGGCAGATGTCGGCGGCCGGGCCGGCGGAGCTCTTCGCCGACCTGCACCCGTTGGTGTCCTGGGAGCGCGACACCCTGCGGATCGGCCACTCCCGGGTCGAGGTGCACCGCCGTCTGGACGGCGAACGCGGCCTGATCCTGGTGCCGACGGTCTTCGCCTGGCCGGGGGTGTTCTCGCAGCAGAACCCGCCGTGGCAGCCGGGCCTGGTCTATCCGCCGCGCGGGGTGGCCACGCTGTGGGAGGCGGCGGCCACGCCGGTGCCGGAGGGCCTGGCCCGGGTGCTCGGCCGCACCCGCGCCCTGCTGCTGGCCGAGCTGGACTCCCCCGCCTCCACCAGCGAACTCGCCGCCCGCACCGACCTGTCCGCCCCGAACGTGTCCCACCATCTGAGCGCCCTGCACGACGCGGGCCTCCTCGCCCGCCACCGCACCGGCCGCACGGTCCTGTACCTGCGCACCGAGGCGGCGGAGCTCCTGCTGGGGCCGTGACCGGCTGCACGAACGGCCTGTCGCCTTGGACCCGTTGGACGCCTTGGACCCCTTGGCCCCGTTGGACCCCGCCCCCCCTGCCGGGGTCGGCCTCGCCCTGACGGAGCGTCAATTCGGAGCGGAAGCCGGAACGAGGGCCGCACCGTGCCGCCGACAACGAGGGTTGTTCACAAGAGCACAGGGTCAGACGGGCGGCATCAGATCGCTCTCGCTGATGGTGTACGTCAGCGGGGGATAAACGAAGTCCGTTTCGGTGTTCTCACGGCGCCGTAGTCGGTAGAATTCGCGCCTCTGCTCCTCGTCGGCCGACATGAGGTGCGCACCCTGCGGGAGGTATGCGTGTCCGTCGCGAAACCGAACGAAGGTCTTTGACGTTCGAAAGGTTACACCCAGCCACTGGTTGTCCGCCGCATGGGCGGGCGCGTCCAATACGACTTTATGCCTGAGCCGCCGATTCAAGTCGACAGAAAACGCGACGACACTGTGGTGGGCGAGGGGGATCTCGAACTTCTCGCCATCGGACCCCTTCGATTCGAAGACCAGCTTCCTCGGCGGGCCCGCTTCGGGACGCCGGTAACAGGAGAAGACGGCGATAAACGACTCGTCGGCCAGATCGAGGGCCTGGTCGGAATGGCTGCCCATGGTCGTGTAGGCGTTCGTGTAGCTCTCGATGAGAGCGTTGTTGAAGCCGGCCGAGAGTGCCGCGCGTTCCCGGATCCGTTGCGCCAGCCGCTCGTGCACTGCCAGAAAACGCTGCGTCGGACTGCCGTACCGAGTGGTCGTCCGTACGAGAGGCACACCACCCGCCTCGTCGATCTTGGTGAGTACGGCGCCCCGCCGGCCTTTTCCTACGTCTTCCAGTCGAGCCGACGCCGACAGTTCCGCAAAGAGATTGTCCTCGGTCGGCAAAGCGTACGAGAGGATCTCGTCCGAGATCCTAGACCTGGGGGGCAACATAGTCTCCCGTGTTCATACTGAAGAGGAATTCGTCGCCGTAGTCGATGAAGGACGAGGTCCTGTTCTCCTCGGCGTACAGCCTGCGCAGCTCGTCCATTCCCGCCGGTGTGGGTGGGCCCAGCTGCACCAGATCCCCGGCCACTTTGAGGAACGTGTGGCCGTTCTTGTGAACGGCTTCGGCGCTCGAACAGCGCACCACGTACCCCAGGCGGGTCGGGAGCAGCTCGGCGTCCAACGCCGAGGGCCGGATTTCATGCGTGTACAGGCGATTGGTGGACAGCGGCATGAAGAACACGGAGCCGGGATAGAGGGTCAGGGTGAACTGTGGGGGGAGCGCGACCCCGTCGCGGCCTTCGGTCGGCTCCTTGAGGCGGAAGTGGAGTTTGGTCAGCCCGCTGGCGCCCTTCACACCGTGGTCGAAGACGTCTTCGGCCAGGGGCTGCAGCTTGTCGAGCCCGTCATAGAAGGTGCAGAAGGCCATGATGCCGTTGTCGGGCATGTCCTTGGTCTTGTCGGCATGCGCCGAGATCTTGGCCTTGGACTGCTTGCGCTCGGCCGTGGCAAGGGTGTTGTGGTAGATCTGAGCGAGGACGTGATTCAGCGGCGCCTGCCCCCGGAAGACGGCGGCGGCCTCGCGGTTCAGAGCCTCGACGATGTGCGCGTCGGTCGGGCGAAAGCCCTCGGTCGGCCCCGAGAGATTCGTGGAGCACCGGAGCAGGCGGAAATGCAGTTCGTCGCCGTTCCGTGTGACGGGCGTCAGATAGATTCCGCTGCGATGGGCCGTTCCGGGCTTCGTGGACTCCGTCAGGGACTGGAACGCGTGCTCCGCACGGATCCGTCCGAAGTGATCGGCGCCGAGTCCGAAAAAGCGGCGGTAGTACACGCCGACGCCGTGTACGCGGACGGGGACCCGGCCGAGGTCGACGAAGGTCCAAGGTTCGTCGAGGCCCTCGCGGTAACCGTGCGACAGCTCCCGGATGACGAACACCCGGGCAGCCGCACGCAGTCGGCGGCCGCTGATCCCGGATATGTCGCCACACAGGTAGACGGTCTTCTGCGCGAGGTCGGGCGAACCGGAAGCAAGGTCCTCCGGCGTGATTGTGGACCCGAAGAATTCCCCGACCACGTCATGGTCCTGCAACGCCGAAGGCGCAACCAGGATGTTGCTCGCATCCTCGATGCGGGCTTCTGCCGGCCCTGCCGTGTACATCAAACCGTACCTGCCATTCGCAGATCTTGGTGGATTGCTCAAAATCGTGGACATGGCAACGGCCCGCACTCTTTCATTTGCGCGGCAAGGCGTAACGAAAGGAGACGGACCATTGAACCTTGATGCTCTCACGGGGGCTCGACAGCGGGCAACGGGTTCTGCCACCCACCCACCCAGCCGGCCGGCCGGCCGGCAGCCCAACGATGCGATGCGGTGCGGTCAGTCGACGGTGACGGTCATCTTGCCGAGGGCCTGACCGCTCTCCATCACGCGGTGGGCCTCGACGATCTCCTCGAAGCGGAAGGTCCGGGTCGGGCGGCCGCGCAGGGCACCCGCCTCGACCTTGGCGTAGATGGCGTCGAACGGGATGTCGGAGAGCGGGAATTCGGGGCTGCCGAGGACGAAGGCGCTGCCGAAGAAGCTGAGCCGGACGCCGCTGGGAAGGTCGGCGATGGGGTCGAAGTCGGCTACCGGTGCGAAGCCGCCGAGGAAGCCGACCTGGCAGACCCGACCGCGGGGTCGGACGCTGGCGAGCGAGTCGCGCAGGACGCTGTTGCCGACGACGTCGAGGACGGCGTCCACGAGGATGCCGCGGTCCCGGACCCGGGTGCTCAGGCGGCCGTCGTCGATGAGTACGTCTTCGGCTCCGAGGTCCCTGAGCAGGGGGGCGTGGGCGGGGTTGCGGGTGGTGGCGAGGACGCGGGCGCCCTGGTCGACGGCGAGGTCCACGGCGGCCTGGCCGAGCGAGGAGGTGGCGCCGCGGACCAGGACCGTCTCGTCGGGGCGCAGTTCCAGGGTGCCGAACAGGGCGCTCCAGGCGGTCGCGTAGACCTCGGGGACGGCTGCCAGGTCGGCCCAGCCGAGGGTGGAGCGGACCGGTACCACGTTGGTCGCGGGTACGGTGACGAGCTCCGCGTAGCTGCCGTTGCGGGTGCGGCCCATGCCGCCGAGGATCGCCACGACCGTGGTGCCGGTGGGGAGTTCGCCGGAAGGGTCGGATTCGACGGTTCCGGCGCACTCGATCCCGGTGACGGGCGCGACCTCACCCCAGGCGCCCGCGCGCATGTACGCCTCGGCGTGGTTGAGGCCGATGGCCTTGACGCGGATCAGCACCTCGCCGGCGGCGGGCACGGGGTCGGGCAGTTCGGTGACGGTGAGGACCTCGGGGCCGCCGTAGGCGGAGATGGTGATGGCCTTCATGATCGCTTCCTGTTCTTGAATGGTAATTCAACTATCGGGCCGAAGGAAGGGCCACCCTGTCCGGTGGCCCTTGTCCGCTCAGCCCGCCCCTCAGACGAGGGCGGCGAAGGCGTTGTCCGTGATGGCCCGCAGCAGCGCCTCGTCCGGGTTGGCCTTGCCGACGACCATCAACCCCTGGCACGTCGCGACCAGCAGCTTGGCACTGCCGGCCGGGTCCACCGCTTCGCGGACCTCCCCGCGACGGCGGGCGTTCTCCAGCGCCGTGGTCATGCAGCGCTCCAGTCGGGCCAGGTGACCGCGGACGACGGCCGCGGCCTCGTCGTCCTCGACTGCGTCCTCGATCGCGGTGTTCACCAGGAGGCACCCCTGCCGCCCCTCCGGGCTGAGCAGGTCCCGCACCAGTCCGTCGAAGTAGCCCCGCAGCTCCGCCAGGCCCGCGCCGGCCGCCTCCAGCTCGCCGAGCTTCTGCGGCACGACCAACCGGGAGTAGCGCTCCAGCGACTTCAGGAACAGTGCCCGCTTGCCACCGGGGAAGACGCTGTAGATGCTGCCCGGCTTCACGCCGGTCGCCTTCACCAGGTCCTCGATCGAGGTGGCCCGGTAGCCGCGCTTCCAGAAGCGCAGCATGGCTCCGTTCAGTACGGCGTCGGGTTCGAACTCGCGAGGCCTGGGCATGGGACGAAGATACATGAATGGCCATTCAAGAACAATGCCGTCACTGCGTCGAACCTGCCGGACGGGCGGCCGGGCCGGCACGGGGCCGTCCGCACGACCCGGCCGCCGGGCAGCATGCGCTCGCTGGTCCGCTCGCTGGTCCGGTCCGCGGGCCGGTCGTTGCTAACCCTTCTTGATCGCGGAGATGTCGAACTCCAGGACGATCTTGTCGCCGACCAGCACGCCGCCGCCTTCCAAGGCCGCGTTCCAGGTCACGCCGAACTCCTTGCGGGAGATGGTCACCGCTCCCTCCAGCCCGACCCGCAGGTCGCCGGAGGGGTCGACGACGTTGCCGGTGTACTCGAAGTCGATGGTGACCGGGCGGGTGGTGTCCTTGATGGTCAGATCACCGGTGACGCGGTACTCGGTATCGGAGCGCGGCTCGACCGAGGTGCTGCGGAAGGTGATGTCGGGGAAGTTGGGAGCGTCCAGGAAGTCGTTGGTGCGCAGATGCTGGTCGCGCTGTTCGACGCCGGTGTCGATGCTCTCCGCCTTGATCACGACCTCGGCAGTGGAGCGGGCCGGCGCGGTGCCGTCCAGGTGGGCGGTGCCCTCGAACCGGTGGAATGCGCCGCGGACCTTGGTCACCATCGCGTGACGGGCGACGAAGCCGATCCGGGTGTGGGCGGGGTCGAGGACGTAGTCCCCGGTGAGCTCAGAGATTGTGGCAGTCACAGTGAGGTGCCTCCGAAAGACCAGGATCGCGGCGCCGGTACGGCCGGATCGTTCCGGGCCCCACGCTAGGGCGCGCCGATTCCCCCGTCGGCCGGACGCACCGAGGCGCCCGCACAATGCACTCCGGCCGGCGAACACGGGCCACCGGCCGGCCGCTGCCCGCCTTCCTCGCACAGGGTCCCGGCCTCCGGTGCGCAGGGCTGCGGCGACGCCGCCGTCCATCCGGATGCCACCGTACGGGTGCGGCTCGCCGCATCCGCGGCCACCGTAGGGAGATGGACATCGTCGTCGTGCTGGAAATGAATACGCCGACCAACGTTCGGGCCCTTCAGCCCGACCGCACACCGGCAGACCCCGAGAACGCCGTGCGCCGCGCGCACCAGGCCCCCGCGGAACCCTCCGGTGCCTGCAGCCCCCTCACCTTCTGCGGCCTGGCCACCTCCGACATGACCATCGCCCCGTACCCGCCCAGCCGGCCGGGCCGGTACACCTGCACCACCTGCAGCACGTGCCAGAGCGCCGCAGCCGGCAGCCCGCTCGTCCCCGGGGCCGTCGGGGCTCCGTTCACGCCCTCCCCGAGCCGCATCCCCTGAAACCCCGCCAGGGCGCGAACACCGCCGGGGCGCGAACACCGCGGGGGCGCTCGTCGGCAGTCCGGCGCCGTCGACGAGCCGGTGGTGGCGGGCCGGTGGTGGCGGGCCGGAGCAAGCCGGGCACGGTTCCGTCGCCCCCTGCCCGTCACCTTCGACCCAGCGGGCGCCCGCCTGCCGGCTACGGCTCGGTGGGAGCGCCGTCGCCCCCGGTCCGGACGGCGGCGGCGAATCGCCACGCCTCGATGTCGCGATAGCGGATCGGCCCGGGGCCGCGGCCGATGTTGCTGCCGACCAGGTGAAGACGCTCGGTCCGCCACGGCCGGCCCACGAACCCGGTGAGCCCGGCCGCGGCCAGCGGCACACTGGTGGAATCGTCGCGACGGGACCGTGCCAGGGTCAGATGGGGCCGCAGCGGGCGGTCCCTGAACTCGATCCCGCAGGACCTGACCAGCTCCCGGACGTCGCTGGCGAGCAGGTGCAGTCCCTCCAGGTCCCCGTCGATCCCGCTCCACAGCAGTCGCTCGTCGAAGTGGCCGCCCCCGCGCAGGCCCAGCTGCAGGGCGGGGCGCGACGCGGCCGAACCGGCCAGCACCGACCGCAGCAACGGCAGGGCCGTGGAGGGCAGTTCACCGAGGAAGGCCAAGGTGATGTGCCAGTCCTCGATCCGGTTCCACCGCAGCCGCGGGTACCTGGCGTAGGCGGGCTGCAAGGCACGGGCCAGTTCGTCCTTGGCGTCGTCGGGCGGCGCCAGTGCCACGAAGACGCGCAGGGTCGAGGGCTCGGGGGAATCGTCCACGAGGGGGGAGGTTAGCCGAGGCCAGGTCGCCTGCGCCCACCGGTGTGCGGACCACCGACCGGGGCCCAGGCCGCCCCGGCACAGCCGCGCCGGCCGAAACGCACCCGCCCGCCCGACGGGTCGGCGGGCGGGCAGGCGGGCGGCGGGCGGCGGGCGGCGGGCAGGCGGGGCTTCGCCATGTGGGGTACCGCTGCGGGTCAGCAGCACCCGGTGAGTGCCTGGCGGCGCGACGCCTCGACGGTCGGCGCCGCCGGCCGGGGCCCGCCGGCCGGGGCGGTGGCGTCAGAGCCGGGTCAGCACGAGCCGCCGTTGCTGATCATGATCCCGGTGATGGTGCCTCCTCCACCGAGGTTGCCGTTCGGCGGGACACAGAAGACGAAGCCGTCGGACCGCTGGATGTGGGTGTAGTCCTGGTTCCGGGTGTTGACGACCCACCAGACGTCCCCGTGGTTGGTGTTCTGGAAGTAGTCGGTGACGTCCTTGAACTCCGCGACGATCGGGTAGGACGAGCCTCCGCCGCCGTAGATGCACACGTACGGGTACGGGCATCCGTACTGGCTGTTGGCCTCGGCGCTCGTGGCCCCGACCATCGACATGGCGAGCGCGGAGGCGGCGACGACGCCGGTCGCTGCCAGCTTCTTGAGTACGTTTCGCATGGTTTTCCTCTTCTTCTCCATGGGCGTCCGTCCGCCGCGTCGGCGCAAGGGATCCCCCGGGTGATGGCGGTGCTGCCGAGCACCGTGAGCGCCGCCGCGCTTGCTGTGCAGGCGTGTCGGGCGATGCATGATGCCCCTCCCGCGTGCGGGGGTTCGCCGTCGTCGGGCGTCGCTCGCGGGTGTGAAGTGACACATGCGGCCAGGGGGTGCGGCACCCACTCTGTCGGGCGGTGCACGACGGCGGCAACCTTGATCCGCTGTCTCAACGTCTCAGTTGTTCACGCGCCTCTGACCTGGGGGTTGAGACGTCTCACGAATCCGGGCAGGCCATGGCGACGGGACCTGCGGGAGTTCCCTTCCCCGTCGGACGGTGACGGATCGTCACGGACGGACGCCCACCGTCTGCGCCGGCCCCGGTGCGGGCGGCCGGTGTCGGGCTCGGTCCGCGCCGGCCGTGGCCGAGCTGCCTTGGTCGGCCCGGGGCGGGAGTGGTCAGGTCAGGTCAGGTGGAAGAGGGCTTCGGCGTTGCCGTAGGCGATCTTGGCTCGGTCTGCCGGGTCGGGGATGGCCTTGAGGAACTGCTCGACCGCTGCCGCGTCGGGCCGGTGGAAGGGGTAGTCGGTGGAGAACAGGACCTGGTCGGGGCTGGTGAAGTCGAGGGTGTGGCGGAGCAGGCGCTCCTGGAGCATGCCGCTGCTGGTGATGTGGATGTTGGTCTTGAGGTAGTCCGAGATGCGGCGGTCCAGGTGCTTGGCGACGCCGGAAAGGCTGTCGACCCGGTCCATCCAGAACAGCAGCATCTCTCCCCAGTGGCCGAGCACGAGTTGGAGGTCGGGGTGGCGGTCGAAGGTGCCGCGCAGGATCAGCCGCAGGGCCGACAGGCCGGCCTCCAGGTGCCAGCCCCAGCCGAACGTCGCAAGGCCGAGGTCGACCAGCGGGTCCAGGCCCCGGTAGGAGGCGTCGCGCAGTTCGTCGGAGGCGATCTGCGGGTGGATGAAGACGGGCTGGCGCAGTCGGGCGGCGGTGGCGAACATCTCGTCGTAGGCGGGGTCGTCCAGTGGGCGGGAGCCGGTGCGCCCGTGCACCATGGCGCCGACGTGTCCCAGGCGGGTGGCGCAGCGTTCGAGTTCGGCGGCGGCGGCCTGCGGGTCGCCGGTCGGGAGGGTCGCGAACGCGCGGAAGCGGGTCGGATTCGCGGCGACGGCGGCGGTGGCCTCGTCGTTCGCGTCCCTGGCCAGCGCGACGGCGTCCTTGGGTGGGAGCGGCTGTGTGGCGGGGGTGACGACGGACAGGATCGCGATGTCGATGCCGGCCGCGTCCATCGCCTCGATCCGGCCCTGGGCGATGTCCTCCAACCGTGCCTGGTTGTCGCCCATGGTGTTGAAGGCGACGCTCTCGTCGCGCGCACCGTCGGGCAGGCGGTCGAGGGCTTCGCGGATGGCGGCGCTGTTCCAGTGCTCCTCGATGGCGATGATCTTCATGGTGGCCCTTTCGGGTTGTCAGTCGTCAGGGGTGGACTTCGGGCGGGCTGTCAGTCGCTGGTCCGGCCGCGGCAGTCCGGGCAGGGCCGGGTGCTCTGGGTGGTCCGGGCAGTCCGGGGGGTCCTGGTAGTCCGGGTCATGCAGTGCGCCCTTGCCGGTCCGGGCCTCGATCGTGTCGACCAAACCGGGGAGAGGGCCGAGGCATCCGGCCCTCCGTCTTCGCTCATCGCTTGGTGAGCCAACCGTACACCTTTCGCTCAACAGCGGTAGAGTGTATTTGTGAGTGAGAGCGAGCCGACGAGCAGAGCAGCCAAGCGGGCGGCCACCGCCCAACGCATCCTTGACGCCGCGCGGGTGGAGTTCGGGGAGCGCGGCCTCGAAGCAACCACGATCCGCCGCATCGCCCAGCGGGCGCAGGTGGATCCGTCGCTGGTCATGCAGCACTACGGTTCGAAGGCCGCCCTGTTCGCCATCGCCATCCAGATGAAGGACGCGGACCAGGACGAGATCGAGACCCACCTGCACGACGTCCTGAACGTCAGGCTCGCGGACCTGCCACCGGAGACCAGGGCCCTGGTCCGGTCCATGCTCACCGCGCCGGAAGCCACCGAGCAGATGAGCGCGTTCCTCAACGAGCGGATCGCCAACCTGAGCCGCAACATGACCGGCGAGGACACCGAGCTGCGGGCCGCACTGATCGTCAGCAGCATCCTCGGGCTCACCATCGCCCGGCACTTCCTCAAGCTCGACGCGTTCACCGCAGCCTCGGACGCCGAGATCGCCCGCGCGGCCCGACCCTGGGTCACCACCGGGATCGAACCGGCCTCGCCACCGCCTCCCGCATCCACCCAGGCCCAGTAAGCCTCACGCCGGAGCTTGCGGGTGCTGCGGACGTTCACCAGGAATGACGTCACCACTGGCTAAGCTCGCGGTCATGTGGAGACAGTCGGTGCAGGAAGTCTTTCCTGGTGCAGGGATTCGGGAGCCGGTCGAGGCGTCCGAGATCGTCGAGGCCGAGAGGCGGCTGGGGCGAGCCCTGCCGACGGACCTCAGGCAGTTGCTGTCGGAGAGCAACGGGGTGCTCGGCCACACGCATGTGCACACGGTCTGGACCATCGATCAGATCGTCGAGCGGAACCTCCTCTTCTGGTCCGACGAAAGCTTCGCCCAGCTCTACATGTCCTTCGATGCCCTCATGTTCTTCGGCGACAACGGCGGCGGCGACCAGTTCGCCTTCGTGCAGAAGCCGCAGCGCCCGGACGTGTTCGTCTGGGAGCACGAGAGCGACAGCCGCAGGTGGGTGGCCAACAACCTGCGCGACTACCTCGGCCGTTCGCTGCGCGTCGGCGGAGACGACTGGTACCGGCTGTAGCCGAAGCGACCCGCCCGGCAGGCTGAAGACCTGGCCTCGCACGGACTCCGGCCAGAGTCGTTCTGCGGACCGCAGCGCGGCGGACGACCCCGGGCAGCGGCCCGACCGGGCCGCCGGTCAGCGTCCGTGACATGGGGGGTGGGGGAACGACTCCGCTGGGGTGGGGCGTGACCGCCTGGCGGTGGATCGTCGCGCCGGTCACGGTGCCGTTCCGGGTGCCGGCGGTGCCGCCGCAGGTGCGGTCGGCACGGACCTGCCGCTTCGCGTGACGCGGTGCGGGCATACTCCACCCTGTTGTCACGAACCGTGGGGGGAATTGTGCAGGGTCATTCGTCCGCTCCGAGGTCAGGTCTGGCTTGGGCCGACGCCGAGGACGTGCGGCTGCTGGAGGGCGTACGACAGAACCTGGGCCTCGACGAACTCGCCGTCCGGCACGGCCGTTCCGTCGGCGCGATCCGTGTGCGCCTGGCCCGGCACGTTCCGCTCACCGACGCCACCAACCCCACCGATGCCACCGACGAGGACCTGCTGCGGTGGGTGAGGTCCTGCCTCCCGCCCGGCGGCGGCGCTGAGGCTCCCGATCCGGACCCCGGCTACACCCCCACGGCACCGGCCCCGGCCACGCCCGCTCCCGGCGCGGCCGGTGTCCTCGCCGACTGGCAGCAGCTGACCGGGCACACCCTCGGCGCCGAGCGGCAGCCGGTCTTCCTCGCCCGCCCCGCGGTCGGCGCGCTCGCCGCCGTGGACTGTGCGGTACGCCGGGACACGGGACGGCGCCTGTGGCAGGAGACCCAGCAACTGCTCCTGGACGACTGGGCGCTGGAATGCCGCTGCCCGGGCGCCCGCACGCTCGCCCCGTCGTGGAACGCCATCGCCGAGCGCGACGACGACACCGCGATGGTCCTGCGCGAGCTCCTGGCCGCGGCCGTCGACGAGATACCCGGTGAGCGCGACCGCCGGATCGTGAGCCTCCGGTTCGGCGTGGGCGACCATGACGCACAGACCCAGGAGAAGATCGCCGACGCCTTCGGGCTCTCCCGCGAACGCATCCGCCAGCTGCAGAACAGGGCCGTGCGCGCGATGGCCCGCGCCGGTTCGCCCGCCACCGGCAGGCTCCGCGCGCTCGTGTCCGAACTCGGGCGACTCGACGGCTCCCCGTCGGGCGACGAAGGACCGTCCAGCGCCGAGCGGCTGCTCGACCTGGCCCAGGTCCTGCTGCCGGCCGTGGCACCACGCCAGGCAGTGACCCTGCTCGCCGCCCTCGCCGGTGTGGGCAAGGTGCCCGCCGACAACCTCGCCGCGCAGGCCATGACGATCCGTACGCTGCGCCAGGACGCGGAGCGCCGCGAGGCCTCCCGGCAGGGCCGCGTCGAGCGGGCCACCGCCAGGTGGCAGCGCCTGGCGGACCGGATCACCTGGTTCGGCACACCCGAGAACGCTCCGCCGCGCGGCGAACTGACCGCGCTACGCGAGGCCGAGGACGACGACCCCCGCTCCGGATCGTGGCACTGTCCCAAACTCGGCCGCCCGGTGGCGTACGAGTCGGAGACCGAGCGCCACCTGATCCAGCTCCTGTCGTTCGCCCCGCAGATCGCGTACTACCAGGAACAGCCACTGGCCATCGGCTATGAGTTCGACGGGCACACCCGCACCTACTTCCCCGACCTGCTCGTCGCCACCACCGACGGGCGCTGCGTCCTGGTCGAGGTCAAGGCACTCTTCGAGATGGCCACCGCCGTCAACCTCGCCAAGTGCCGCGCCCTGGAACAGCTGTGCCGCGAACGCGGCTGGGGCCTGCTGATCACCGACGGGCACCGCACCCGCGCCCTGCTGGAGGAACACCGGCCCGACCCCCGACTCGCCGACCTCATCGA
The DNA here is from genome assembly GCF_044455625.1 of Kitasatospora sp. NPDC051164. Taxonomy (NCBI): domain Bacteria; kingdom Bacillati; phylum Actinomycetota; class Actinomycetes; order Kitasatosporales; family Streptomycetaceae; genus Kitasatospora; species Kitasatospora sp. NPDC051164. The sequence goes on from NZ_JBITFB010000028.1 coordinate 121,065, forward strand.
GCCGTTGCTGGACGACGGGACGGTCCTGGGGTGGCCGCAGGTCGTGTCCGCGGCCGGCGGTCAACGCCCCGACTGGATGGACTTCGCGGCCCTGGTCCTCAGCCGCGGATGGGACTGGCGCACCCGGCCGTTCCGGCTGAGCGCCGGCGCGGCCGTGCCCGGGCCCGACGCGACAGCCGCTGTGGAAGCCGGCCAGGCCATGCTGCCGCAAGCCGACCCAACGCCACCCCCGGCAGCGCCGGTGCGCCCCACCGCCGAGGACATCGAGGCGGCCCGCACCCCGGCCGGCGGATGGCGTCGCGACCAGCTCGCGGCATGGGGCGTGCCCTGGCCTCCCCCCAAGGGCTGGAAGAAGCGGCTGATCGACCAGGCACACTCCGCCCGGACCTGACAGCCGGTCAGCGTCCGCGTTCCGCAGGCCCAGGACTACGCGTCGGCGCCACTCGACAACCGGTGGAGGCACCGAAGTCGATCACGGCGGCCGGTGCGCCCGAGACCGTCGTGATCGACTTCGGTGCCGGGGCCGCTGACCTGCTAGTATTCTTCTCGTCGCGAGGGAGACGATTCCTCGTCAGGCGTCAGCGGTGCTACCAGAGCACGCCCTACTTTCAGTAGGGAGAGTCCGTGCAACCCGGGCCTGGCGCTCCACTGTCGGACGAGGTCCGGTACCCACACGGGTACCGGACCTCGTCCGCGTTCACGGCCCCTTGCGAGCCAGGACGACGCCGGTCAGCAGTTCGCGGCCGGCAGGGCCCCGGGCCCGGCGCACCTTGATGCCGGTGTCAGGGGTCGGCCCTACGGTGGCCCGCATGAGCTATGAAATCTTCTTCGTCGACCTGCGCCACCACTCGGACTGGACGGCGGCGATGACCGCCCACGAGGGCGTGCAGGATCCGGGAGTGCCGGACGAGTTGGCCCGGGCATGGCGGCGCATCGTGCCCCGGGCCCTGGAGATACTCGGGGAGGCGCAGGCCGAGGAGACCGAGCGGTGGCGCGAGATCCGGCACGCCGGGTCCGGCCTCCAGCTGTCGGTGTACGGCGGGGACGTGTCGATGCAGATTCCGTACGGGCACGAGGGCGAGCAGGCCGACACGTTCATGGCCCTCGCCTACCGGCTGGCCGCCCTCGTCACGGAGGAGACCGGTCTCACCGCCGTCGACCCGCAGACCGGCGCCACGATCGCAAGCCCGCAGCCCGCCGCCGGGCCTCAGACGGCCAGCGCGCAGGCGGCCGGGATCATGGCGGAGACGGCCACCTGGCTGCAGCACTACTGAGCCGGCGGACCGCGACAGGAGCGCGAGGCGCGGGTATGCCCGACACCCCTACCGCCTCTTCAGGCCGCCGGTGGTCTCCCGGGCGGGGACCCCGGCCCAGGCCGGCAGGGCGTGAATCCGCTCGGTTGCGTCGGGGTGGCGCAGCCGGGTGAGGGAGGCGAGCCGCTCCTCGGCGTCGGGTAGTCCACGTGACCAGGCCGCGCGGGTCGCGGGCGTGGGGAATCGGTCTTCCCCGGCGCCGCGCCGTGACTTCCGGCGGCCGAGTGTCAGTGCCACCCGGTAGCTTCGGAGAGGAATGAAAGCCGCGGTGCCACGTGGGCGGCAGTCCGTAGAGGGAGGACGAGGATGGCGACCTTCACGCTCGTTCCCGGTGCCGACGGTCGGGCCTGGTTCTGGCACCGGCTGGTGCCCGAGCTACGGGCCCGGGGGCACGACGTGGTCACGATGGACCTGCCGAGCGACGATCACGCGGGTCTGGAGGAGTTCGCGCAGGCCGTCGTTGCAGCGGTGGAACAGCGCACCGACCTCACCGGGCCGCTGGTGCTGGTGGCGCAGTCGCTCGCGGGTTTCTCGGCCCCGCTGGTGTGCGGGCGGCTGCCTGTGCCCGTCGCCGAGCTGGTGTTGCTCAACGCCATGGTCCCGGCGCCCGGCGAGACTGCCGGGCAGTGGTGGGAGAACACCGGCCAGGCCAAGGCCCGGTCCGACTACGCGGCCGCCACCGGGCGCGGCGCCGATCCCGAGTTCGACCTGCGGGCCGACTTCTTCCACGACGTCCCGGCCGAGGTGACCGAGGAGGCGCTCTCCATCGGCGGCTCGCCGCCGCCCTCCGCACTGTTCGCACAGCCCTGGCCACTGACGCACTGGCCGCAGGTGCCGACCCGGTTCCTCCAGGGACGGGACGACCGTTTCCTGCCCCTGGAGTTCCAGCGCAGGATCGCCCGCGAACGGCTGGGCCTGGAGATCGAGGAGATCCCCGGCGGCCACCTGGCCGCCCTCAGCCGCCCCCGGGAGCTGGCCGACGCGCTGCTGCGCACGGAGCCCGCGTAGCCGCGACGTCAACGCGACCAGGTGCCGGCCACGTCCCGGACACCGGCCCCATCCTCGAGCGGTCCGGGACGGTCAGTCCTCGAGGTCCTCGACGTCCGCGAGGTCGGCGGCTTGCCGGCGCAGGGCGCGTGCCAGCGCCTGCGCGGGTGCCTTGAGGGGACCCGGCATGCGCACCAGGCTGACGCGTCGTACCTCCTCCGCGACGCGTTCGACGGGCACGAAGCGTACGCCGGGCGGGACGACGGGCAGCAGCGTCGGCGTGGCCGTGGTGATGCCGGCGCCGGCCGCGACCAGGTGGAGCTTGGTCAGCCAGTCGCGGGCGGTGTGGCGGACCGTGGGCCGCCCGGGCAGACCAGGCCAGACGCCGAGCAGTGGCTCGTTCGCGGTGCCGGGACTGGCGATCCACGGTGCGCCCGCGATCTCCTCGACGCTGACGCTGCCCCGTTCGGCGAACGGGCCGCCTGCCGGCACCGCCACGGCCAGGTGCACTTCCAGCAGCGGCTCGACGCTCAGGGGCGGATCGTCCGTGTCGGGCGAGCGATGCGGTGGCCGGGAGGAGAGGAGGGCGAGGTCCAGGGTGCCGGCGCGCAGCGCGCGCACCAGCGAGGGAGTGGTCCCCTCACGCGTCGTCACCTGGAGGTGCGGGTGCTCCTGGCACAGCATCGCGAGGGCTCGGGGCACGATCACCGCACCGGCGGTGGGGAAGAAGCCGAGCCGGACGCGGCCCCCCTCGACCTTCTCCGCTCCGCGCAACTCCCGTTCGGCAGCCTCAAGGGCGGCCAGGGCGACGACGGCGTTGCGCAGCAGGGCACGGCCTGAGCCGGTCAGCCGGACACCGCCGGGGTGGCGGTCGAAGAGCCGGGCTCCGGTCGCCTGTTCCAGCGCGGCCATCTGCCGGGAGACGGCCGACTGCGTGTACCCGAGCGCTTCTGCCGCGGCCGTGAAGGTGCCCCGCTCCGCTACCTCGCGCAGGATCCGCAGCCCGAGCAGCGTCATCTCCATGGGGTCTCCATGAGCGATCAGCATATCCACCATGCCGAACATTCGTTGGCGGAATGCCCCTCCGCGTTCCTAGCGTGGAGGACATGAACAGGAGGCCGGCTACCCGGCCGCCCTGTCCGGTGGACGGTTCATCGGCCCGTTCAACGCCCGGGAAAGACAAGGAAGGCGACAGTTCATGCCTCTGATCAACATCTACCTGCGCCAGGGGACCCCCTCCGAGTACCGCCGGAACGTCTCCCTGGGCCTCCACAAGGCCATGGTCGACGTGCTGAAGGTCCCCCAGGACGACCAGTTCCACGTCTTCCACGAGGTCCTGCCCGACAACTTCCAGATGCAGCCGGTCGTGTTCGGCCTGCGCCGCAGTGAGCGCGCCATGTTCATCCAGATGTCCTTCAACCAGCGCACCGCCGAGCAGAAGGCCGAGCTGTTCCAGGCGGTCGTCAACAACCTCCGGCTGTTCGCCGACGTCCCCGAGGAGGACATCCTGATGACGATCGTCGAAACAGCCAAGGAGAACTGGTGGGCCGCCGGCCGCGTCGTCAACCCCACCACCGGCTACGACGAGCGCATGAACGACGTCCCCACAGGTGCCGAGGCGACGAGCTGAGGCCGGCGCGGTCCGCCTTCGAGTGGCGCTGTCAGGGGCGGGCGGGCATCGAGATCCGGGCGAGGACGGCCGTCGCCTGCGCCGGGTCGGCGTGGAGCCAGGCGGTGAGGTGTTCGCGGACGGCCTCGGCGACACAGGCGCGGACGGGCTTGTTGCCCAGTCGGTCGCGGGTGGCCCCCTCGAACTCGGGGCGGTCGAGCTTCACCGACACGACCGCCGTCAGGCCGGCGCCGAGCTGGGTGGGGGTGAAGTCGGGGTCGGACGGGGTGAGCAGCCGTTGCTCCCGGGCGTAGGCGTTGACCGCGGCCGCCAGGCCGTCGCGAAAGCCGAGCTCGTGCGTGCCGCCGGCGGTGGTCGGCAGGCTGCTGGCGTAGCTCGCGACCCGCTCCTCGCGGGAGTCGCACCAGCACAGGGCCACCTCGACGGTTCCTCCCATCTCGGAGTACTCGCGTTCGAAGCCGATCACGTCCGGGTGGAGGGGGGTGCCCTGCTCCGCGATGTGGTCCCGCAGGCCGCCCGGGAAGCGCAGGCGGACGGTCCGGGGCGCCGCGGGGTCGCGGTCATCGGTCAGGGTGATGTCCAACTCCCGGTTCAGGAAGGCCAGTTCCCTGAGGCGTGCGGCCAGCGTGTCGAAGGAGGACTCCAGCGTCTCGAAGATCTCGGCATCGGGCCGGAAGGTGATCGCGGTTCCGCTGCCGTCGGCCGGTCCGGTGCGGGCGGGCGGCGCGACGGCCACGCCCCGCTCGTACTCCAATACCCAGCGGGCGCCGTCGCGTCGCACTTCGGCCGTGAGACGGTCCGACAGTGCGTTGACGACGGCCAGCCCCGCGCCGAAGTAGCCGCCGAACAGCGAGCGCCGGTTGACAGGCAGTGCCCCGCAGGAGAGCACGGTCAGCCGGGTCTCCAGCGGAGGGCCGTGGCCGTGGCCGTGGCCGTCGGGCTCGACCGGCAGGCCCGTGCCGTCGTCGGTGACGCGGACGCCGCCGTCGGCGGTGAGGGTGATCTCGACACGGCTCGCGGTGCCGCCGAGGATCTCGTCCAGCGCCGGCTCGGCGACCTCGAACACCAGGTGGTGCAGGCCGCGTTCACCGCCGATCCGATGTACCTCCCGGGCCGCTTGCGAACGGCCTCCAGGCCCTGCAGAACCACGATCGCGCCGGCGACGTACGCCGTGGATTCCTCGCTCATAATGCCCCCTCCGAGGGTGTCCGACAGAACTCCGCCAGCCTAGGGGAATTCCGAGAAAACACCAGGTCACAGCCGGTTTGGCGAGGCTGTGGACGGGCTCCTGAGGGGCGATCGCGAGCGCCCGGCCGTCCGGGGTGCGCACTGTCGCCGCACTGCCGCCGCGGCCCTCCGGAGGCCGCCTGCGGCCGTGTTCCGGACGGCCGCGGGGCCACCAATTTCAGGAATTCTTCGAGTCGCCCCGGTGCGGTCGTGAACGACGCGCGGAACCGTCCACCCCGTGTCGTGACGTGCGCTCGGTTGCCGCCAGGCGGCAACCGAGCGGTCAGGATGACGCTCGCCCAGGCCCGGGCGCAGGGCCAGCAGCCGGGCGAACCGGTCGGGCAGTCGCTGCGCGACCAGTTCGGCAACCGGCCGGGCCGTACTGGACGACGGGCGCGATGTCCGGGACCGGCTTGGCGTGCAGAGCGGCGAACAGCGCCCCGACCTCGGACCAGTCCGACGCCCGGGCGTCGGAGTCCGCGAAGGCCGAGACCAGCACCGGTGTACCGGTCCGGGTGTGCTCGATGCCCAGGACCCGGACCGCCGGCGAGCCCGCCGTGGTGCATCGTCAGGTTGTCGCCGATCAGCAGGTCGAAGCGCTCGCTGGGCGCCAGGCTCTCGTAACGCTCCCGGAACCGGCGCCAGTTGAGCCCGGCCCCCAGGGTCGTGACGTGGCAGGACACCCACCGCACCTCTCCCTCGCAGTCCCCGCAGGGGCACCGCGTGCTGAGCAAACGCAGCAGCGGGAAAAGCTCCTTGGCGGCAGCCGCGAGCGGACGCAGCTGCTCGGGCGCTCCGTCCCGCACCAGCCGCTCGCGCAGCTGCGCCGCGAGGCGGTGCGCCACGTCACGGCTGTCCTCCTCGCCCCAGCGCAGCGCCCCGATCCGGAAGACGACGAACCCGTGCCGCCGCAGGGCCGCCGCGCCCTCGACGGCCACCGCCGGCAGGGAGCGGTCCCACCGGGTCCGGTCGCCCAGGGCCGTGCAGTCGATCAGTTGCTCAGTGACGGGAAACCTCACCTGACACCTTCCTCGTGCCTTTCTCCGTGCGTTGCTTGCAAGTGCTCGGCAGTGCTTGGCATTGCCTGCAAGTACGTGACAGTGCTTGCGAGTGCGGCGCCGGCGTCGACCGGACCGCTGTCCGACACCAGGGCGAACCGGTGGACCGGCAGGTCAGACCCTGGTCACGTCCCGCGCTCCGGTGCCCGGCCGGATGACGTAGATCCCGGACCCGGGCAGCGTCTCCCGTGAGTCCTCCCGGAGCTGGTCGACGCTGATCTCGGCCGGCCACCGGGTGCGCAGCTCGGACCAGCGCACTCCTGCGAGGTCGACGTGCGTGAGGTCGGCGGTGCTCAGGTCCGCGGTGGTGAAGTCGTCCAGGATTTCCGAGAGGAATTCCAGGTCGAGGGTTTCCGGTTCGCCGAGCCCGAGCAGTTCTCCGACCTGCGCGGCCAGCGCCCGGGTGAGGTACTCCACCTCCTGTACGGCACGGGTCAGTTCTCCGCCGCGCACCGCGTACAGGAACACCTGGCAGGCCCGCAGGAATTCTGCGATCGCCGGATGCTCCGCGCTTCTCACGCGTTGGTCGATCGTCCCCGCCATTTCTCGGACAAGGACCTGTCCGACCCTGCCCGCCTGGTCGATCGCCGGGTAATGGGGTTCGAGCAGCGCCACGATTTCGTGAGCCATGTCCCGTAGTTCCCACCCGAGGGCGGCCCGCCCGTCCAATCCGTGGGCGATACCCTGGGCAATCCCCTGAGCGGCGAACACGGCCCTTTTCAACGGCATCCCGTGATACCGGCCGAACCCGAGTCCGAAGGTGAGGTCCTGCGCCAGGACGACCGTCCGGATCAGGAGATCGGCGAGGATCGCCGACGTGACCAGCGGATGCTCCCGCAGCTCCAGCCGTTGCTCGGGACCGATCAGCTCGAAGCGCTGGTGCATCAGGCCGACGTCGTAGAGGGGCGCGGCCGTCTCCTCGAACTCGGTCCTGGCCGTGGTCCGGGACATGATGGACACCAGTCCGGCCTCGACGTCCAACACCGCGTCCAGGCCCTCGGCCAGATCCTTGTGGTCGGCACTCAGCATCACCTCGCGCAGCCCGGCCTCCACGTGCAGGTGACGGTCAAGCCCCGTCAGGAACGCCGTCTGCACAGCTGTCAGCCAGTCCGAGAATTCACGGGTGCGCCGCTCGGGAACAGAATGCTCGCCCATCAATCCCCCTCTCGATCGGTCATCCTGCTGGACACGGCCAAGCGCGCCTTGAACAGGCTGGCCCGGACTGCCGCCGCCTTGAGCCCCAACTCGGCCGCGATCTCCGTCGGTTTGTAGCCGTCCAGCGTCCATGCCAGAACCTGTCGCTGGCGGGCGGGCAGGTCACGCAGCAGGTGCAACACCTCCTGCTGTCCCTCCCATTCGGCGGCCTCGTCCGGCACCGGCAACAGCGAGGTCGGTTCGAGCGCGAGTTCGTCGATGCTCTCCTCGACCTGGCTGAAGGCCCGCACCAGCTCCCGGGACGCAACTCTTCGGCTCCACGCTTCCGGCGACTGGATTCGGTCCCACCGCTCGTACGCCTTGACCATCGTGTCCTGGGCCAAGTCCGCGGCCAGGGCGGCCGGGGCCCCCTGCCACATCAGGAACGCCACCAGCCTGCGGATGCACGTGCGATAGAAGTACGCGAACTCCCCGTCTCGGGAACCGGTTTCGCTCCCGCTGTCGGAGGCGGAGGCCGGCAGGTGCCCGAGGGACGCCGCCGAGGCGGCCTCCCCGTCCGGACCGGTTTCACTCATGCGCGTCGTGACCCCGCTTCTCCTGCTGTGCCGGCTGCCCCTGGCCGGCGTCGTCGGCATCGCGCGCACGCAGCGCCAGGACGACCACGACCGTAGGAGGCGGAGACGACTGGGGCGGCAGAGGTGGCGGAGACGACTGAGGCCGGTCCTGTTGGCGTGACCGTAACTGCCCCACGAGAGTGGCCAAGGCCCCCACCAGTCCCAGCACAGCTGCCGCAACCGAACCCACGACGGGATCCACCGTTCGCACTCCCCTGCTCTCGTTCAACACTTCTACAACCAGGAGGCCTGAGAAGGCGGAAGCGTTAACCGGTCCGAGGATTCTGTGACAGCCCGGCCGACGCGCGGCGCGGGCCGATCGGCCGGGCCGGACGGGTCCCGTGACCTATCGTGAGCGGGAGTGCCGGTGCGGCGTCCCGGCCAGGAGGCGTCCGCCGGGCACCGTGCTGCGCGCCTCACGACCGGTCGGCGTGTGCTCTGCGAGGAGTCTGGAGTAAGGCATGGGCCTCATCCACATCGAACTGTTCACCACCCTCGACCTCGTCGGGCAGGCGCCCGGCGGCCCCGACGAGGACCCGGTCGGGTTCCCGTACGGCGGCTGGCAGGCGCCCCTGATCGATCAGGTCACCGGGGCACAGATCCTCGCCGCGTACGAGGACACGGACGCCCTCCTGCTCGGCAGGCGCACGTACGACATCTTCGCCGCCTACTGGCCGCACCAGAAGGGCGGGCCGGACAACGCGATCGCCGAGCTCTTCAACCGTGTCCCCAAGTACGTGGCCTCCCGGGGCACGCCCGAGCTCCCGTGGGCCGGGTCCACGCAGCTCGGCCCGGACCTGCCCGCCGCGGTACGCGAGCTCCGCGACCGGCACGAACACGTGAAGGTCGTCGGGAGCCTGGACCTCGTCCAGACCCTCCTGCGCGACAAGCTCTTCGACCAACTCGACCTCTGGGTCCACCCGATCACCCTCGGCGTCGGAAAGAAGGTGTTCGATGAGGGCGCGGTGCCCACCAACCTCACGCTCCTCCAACCGCCGGCCGCCGGCCCGCAGGGCACCGTGTTCCTGCGCTACGGGCTCGCCGACGGCACACCCGCCACGGGCGACATGAGCGCGCCCGACCGCGGTCTCGGGCACGACAGCTGACACCCGCCCCCGGACGGCGAGGACCACGGGTGAGCAATTTCGACGCCGTGCCGCTGACCTGCTAATATTCTTCTCGTCGCGAGGGAGATGATTCCTCGTCAGGCGTCAGCGGTGCTACCAGAGCACGTCCTACTTTCAGTAGGAAGAGTCCGTGCGACCCGGGCCTGGCGCTCCACGGTCGGGAGAGGCCCGGCACCCACTCGGGTGCCGGGCCTCGCTCGCGTTCGCGGACCGTTCACGACCGTCCGAGGCGGTCACCTGCGGCGGCGCGTCACTGCCAGACGCGGTAGACGGCGTCGCGCGCCTGGCCGAGGTACTGCTGGTAGGTGCCCAGGTTCCAGGCCGCCCAGGAGGCCCAGCCCCGGCCGGTGCCGTCGTTGTCGATCCTGAAGGCCTTGCGGGCCGACCAGCCCATGTCCTGCCAGTTCTCGGCAGTGACGACCTCCGCGTCGTGATAGTGGACCTCCGGGTACCAGCGCTCGTTGATCTGCCAGGCGCCGAGGTCCTTGGTGCCCGGGTCGGGATCGGTGGGAAGGTTGGTGTGGACGGCCAGACGGTTGCAGCCGGACTCGGCCATGGCGATCGCCACGGCGTAGATCGCGTCGTCGTTGCGGCCCTCGCCGGACTTGTCCTTCGCGAAGCCCGCCAACTGGGCCTCACGGGCACAGGCGTCGATGCCGCTCTGGTCGCCGGCGGCATTGGCGGTGAAGGTGGTCGAGGTGAGGCTGAGGGCCAGGACGGCGACCGAACCGGTCAGCAGAGAACGGGTCTTGCGTAACACGCGAGTCCTCCCTTCGATGCCGGCCCGGGTCGGGCCGGGTACGGGGAAGGACGCTAGGCAGCGCGGGTAGACAAACGGTCAACGCATGCGAGACCGCCGCCCTGTGCGCGGCGAGAGCGGTCAGCGGCGGGTCGGAACAGCGAGGCAGGGGCACAGGCGGCTACCGTGGCCGTGCCACGAAGGAGGCCCGGCATGGCGATCCAGCGAATGGACAACGTCCTCATCGTCGTCGACGACCTTGAGGCCGTCATTGCGTTCTTCGTCGAACTCGGCATGGAGCTGGAGGGCAAGGGGCCCCTCGAATGGCGCGGGGCGGAGCGCGTCATCGGGCTCGAGGACGTCCGCCAGGACATCGCCATGCTGCGGGTGCCGAACGGCCACGGGCGGGTGGAGCTGGCGAAGTTCCACCGGCCGAAGGCCATCACCGCCGAGCCGAAGGACCCACCGGCGAACACGCTCGGCCTCCGTCGCGTCATGTTCACCGTCGACGACATCGAGGACGTCGTCGCCCGCCTGCGGGCCCACGGTGCCGAACTCGTCGGCGAGATCGTGCAGTACGAGAACGTCTACCGGCTCTGCTACGTCCGCGGCCCCGAGGGCATCGTCGTCGGACTCGCCGAGCAGCTCGGCTGACGGCGCGCTCGCATGGGTGAGTGCTCAGGCTCGGGCCGGCGGAGGCGGACGGCGTGACGGCCTCGCCCCCGTCATGAGGGGGCGAGGCCGTCGGTGGTGCTGGAGGTCAGCCGCAGACGCGTCCTGCGGGGAGCCGAAGTGCGGGGCTACTTGCCGGCGGCCTTCATGGAGGTGACCGCCTCCGCCACGCTGGGGCGGTAGATGCCCATCTGCGGGTTCAGGACTCGTGCACCGCTGTTGAGCGGGAAGTTGCGGGTGTTGGCGAGGGGCATGTTGGTGTCGTCGTCGTCGACGAGCACGTTGAGTTCGTCGATGCCGGGGGCGGTGCCGGTGGTGGCGCCGCTCGGGTCGAGGTCGATCACCGCGTAGGCGTGCTGGCCGGCCGGGACCGGGAACCGCAAGGTGCCGCTGGCGAGGATCGGCTTGATGTTCTTGCTCTGGTCGGGGGAGACGGAGTTGCCCAGGTCGACCCCCGGGGAGGAACTCAGGGAGCAGGCGGTCGTACCGGTGTTGTGCACGTCGATCACCCACTGGTTGGCTGCCCCGGCGCGTACGGTCGCGTTGATCTCGAGGTTCTGGATGTCGCACGGGCGGGCGTCGGAGCCGGCACCGCCACCGTCGGGCCGGGTGCCGCCCGACGGGCTCGCGCCGGACGGCGCGTGCGTGGCGGTGTGCGGCGCCCCCGCGGTGGCCGGTTTGCTCGCCGTGGGAGCAGCGGGCGCCGGGGCGCCCGGTGTCGAGGGCGTGGTGGCCGACGCGGGGGCCGGGGCGGCGGTTGTGGGGGCCGTCGAGCCGCCCGCCGAGTCGGTGTTGTCGGGCCCGCACGCGGTCAACGCGAGCCCCGCCCCCACGACGAGGACGACGGAGACGAGCAGCGGGCGACGACGGTGACGGACGGACATGGCGGCTCCCCGATGACGATGCGTGCTGACTGTTCGGACACCCCATAGGACAGTCGGCGGACGGCATTCGGTGGCACCCGGAGCGTCACAATCGTCAGGACATGACAGGGATCGGACTGTGACATTCGGTGGGACACAGTGCACTTGACATCGCGTCACCTCGCGCTGAACCCCTCCGCGCCGCATCCCACCGCGCCCCGCCCGCCGGCGGCTCGCCGTCGAATCCGGACGCGGTCGGCCATGGGATCCCGGAAGCGTCGGCTGCCCGGGGCCGGGGGCCGGGCCGACCGGTCCCGCCGGGAGCGCGACCGGTCGGGGGCCCGTGCCGGTGGCTCCGGAACGGCTGAGCCGGGGCCATTGTCAGTGCCCCGCGTTACGCTCGCCGCACCCTGAGGAAACCCGGATGGCCGCCTCCTCGACTTCGCCTACAGGAGGCGGTCCCCCGGTCCGCGAAGCCGCGCGCGCGATGGCCGAGCCGTGGGCGGCGTGCAACCGCCGACGTGCTGATGAGCGGCGCCATTGCGGGGGCTCAGCCGTCTGCCGTGGCGTTCGGGTCGAGTGCGTCCGGGTCGCCGCCCCCTGACCTGCTCAACCCGGGCCGGCCCGGCGGCGGGGCGCCGGGGCCGCGGTGTCCGGGCCCGTCGTCAGACCGCGCTCCGCCCGTTGCCGAGCACCGCCTTGACGAGCCCGTCCAACGCCTTCGGGAACACCTCCGCGGGGTTCACCTCGGCGTCCCCGGTGGTCAGTCCGGCGGTCAGGGTCCTGCTGCCGTCGGGCGTGCTGTACATCAGTGCCCCGTAGCCGCCCGGGGCGCCGCCGTTGTGGTGGTAGACGGTGCCGCCGTCCGGACCCAGGTCCTGCACGAACAGCCCGAGGCCGTAGCCGAGTTCCCCGTGCGGCGTGCGCATACAACCCGCTGGTGTGCTGCAGCAGCATCCGCACCGTGATCCGCTCGTCCAGCCCGAGCTCGGGCAGGTGGTCGGCCACCGGGGTGTCCAGGCCGATCCTCTCCTCGGCCACCAGCTGCAGCACCGCGGTCGCTGTGAAGGTCTTGACGACGCTGCCCGCCCAGAACGTCCGTCGCCGGCTCGGCGCTCCCGCCCAGCTCGCGCACCCCGGCGCTGCCGACCCATTCGCCGTGCTCGTCATGCACCCGCATCTGCACCCCGGCGAAGCCGGCGGCCACGAACTCCTCGATGGCCTTCTGCAGTTCCGGGCGGTAGGACCGGTTTGTTCCCGACGGTGTGCAGGGACTCGCTCATGATCATTCCCGTCTCGTAGTGGGACGCGTGGCCCCTCTTCCGCGCTTGCGCTCCGCGTTTCCGACAACAGAAAAGCTACGTTGCTTTCAAATTTCCAACAAGCAACTCATTGCGCAAAAGTGACATCAGCCCAGATCAGAGCGCTTAAATCGTTGCAGTGATTCTGAATCCAACGCAATGACAGTTACCTTTACATTGCAATGGGATGATGATGAACGCTCCGCCGAGGCTGCCGCCTCGACTCGCCGGATCGGGAGCGGAAGCCAGCGCCCGGACTGTGACATTCGGTGGGGTGCGCCACCGTTGACGCCGCGCGAACTCCAACGCGGCGTACATCGGATACGGCCACGTCACCTACGGGACCCCCGTCTGGTGCGTCCAGGAGAAGATGCTCAACTTCATTGCCGGTTCGGCGCACCCGGGGCCGCCTGCTCCGGCACAGCTCGACCAGGACAGCTCCTTCGGGCCCGCCACGTACGGCACTGTCCAGTGGCTGCAGACCGCTGACAAGAAATTCAGCCGCTGCCGCCCGGATCAATGCATTTCTCCTCAGCCACCTTGATGGCGTAGAGTCGGGTTCACCGACGCGGGGTGGAGCAGCTCGGTAGCTCGCTGGGCTCATAACCCAGAGGTCGCAGGTTCAAATCCTGTCCCCGCTACCACGAAGGCCGGGTCGGCGCACAGTGTGCGCCGACCCGGCCTTTTCTGTCAGGCCAGTTGGCGGTTGGCCAGGCTGCCGAGAGCGGGTGCTCACCGTTGGTCGGCGTCGACCGGGGTGCCGGGCTCGAAGAGGGCGTCGCGGGCGTCCAAGGCGACCGACTTCGCGGCCTGGCCGGTAGGCAGGGAGCAGTGAGATGGGCTGCTACGGGTGGTAGAGGGCCTGGGCACGCGCCATGTCGGCAGGCCCGTCCCCGTCAAGGTGCAGGAAGTAGCCCACCTGCCACAGCTGCGTGGCACGTGCCTGACGGTTGGCCGTGGTCACCCACGGCGGGTAGACACGGAAACCCCGCTTCCCGCCCACGTGGTCCCGGGACACGATGCCCCGCTCGCACAGCACCTCGCACGGGAACACGAACTGCCCGAAGTGGCCACTGTCGCGGCTGCTGACGACGACAAGGTCAACCCCGTCATCGGCGTCGAAGGGCCTGATCGGCCCGCCCTCGGACCGCTGCCACACGGTGACGAACTGGCCGACCTTCGTCGGGGTGGTCTTCGCCACACGGAACCGAACCGCGAGGCCGTCAAGGGTGAACCCGTGCGCCGCGTACTCGGCACTCTCCGCTTCGGGCACCGGCTGCGAGCAGGCAAAGCCACTCGGGTCGTACACCGATGCCTTCGCCGCCAGGAGGTCACCGTGAAGCCCCGCCCACGGCCGGTTCGTCGCCATTGCCCCATCCTGCCACCACACCCGGAGGTCACAGCCGCCGCGCCGGTTCTCGACCAGGAAGGCGGCTCGCGCGAGGGGCGTGGGGGGTGAGGCAAACGACCCTGTCCGCACCCCGGGTCCCGTCCTTTACCGTGCGGGCGACCTCACCGCCGCGGAGCCTACCTCACCACCTGCGGCCAGGCAGCTGATGGCAGGCGCGGATGCCAGACGCCCGGCAGTCGGCCCGTTACCGGTCCGAGGCCGTCGACGTCGTTCCCGCGTGGCCCACCCGGTGTGAGGGCGAGCGACGCTTCCGGTCGGAGCGGGGGATCGGAGCGGGTGAAGGGCCTGTGTGGGAGAGTACGACGCGATCATGAATCCTGGGGGTGGACCAATGCACACACGTCACTGCGCGGTGGCTGGGGTCGTTCTGGCGGTTCTCGCCCTGTCGGCCTGCTCGACCGGCCCGCAGCCCCGCCCGGGCAGCGCGGCCTCCGGCCGGGTGCCTCTGGAGCGGCTGCGGGACGGCCTGCTGACCCAGAACCGGCTCCCCCAGGGATTCCGGCTGAACACCGAGGAGGTCAACTCGACGACGACCCGTCCTCCGTACACCCCGTCGACGGTCCCCATCGCGGCGATGCCGTGCAAGGAACTCGGTGTCGACTCCTTCATGACGACCCACGCCCCACCCGCGAAGGATGTCGCGGTGGGGGTGGAACGGACACCGGTCGGCGACGACGACCTCGGCTGGTTCGGCCAGGAGGTGCTCGACCGGTACGCGCCCGGGCAGGCGGCCGCGGTCATGGACGCCATTCGCGGTGCCGCCGGGCGCTGCGCCTCCTACACCAGCACGCTCGTGGACGGTACGCAGCTCCAGGAGACCGCGTCCGTCACGGCGGCCAAGGTACCGACCGACGACAGCCTGCTGCTCCACCTCACGTCGACCTTCCCCGAGGACGGAACCACGTTCGTCAAGGTGACCGCGTTCGCCCGCGTGGGCGATGTGATCCTCATGGTGCAGCATGCCGCCGTGGACACGGCGTCGTCGGACACGGAGACCGTGCTCACGGCCGCGGTGACGGCGTACCGCTCCGCCGCCGGCGGCTGACGCGCAGGCCACCCCGGGCACACCGCCGGCGCCGGGTCACGTCCGGACGCCGCGCCGGGGGCGGCTCGAACCCGTTCGGGCCGCCCCGCTCACGCGCCGATCGGGAGCGGCCGCGCTGCCGCTCCCGCGGCCGTCAGGACGCGCAGTCGCGGCAGATGGGTTGACCGTTCTTGTCCTCACCCGCGAGTTGGGCACGGTGGTGGACCAGGAAGCAGGTCATGCAGGTGAACTCGTCCGCCTGCAGGGGCACGACCCGGACGGTGAGTTCCTCCCCGGACAGGTCGGCGCCCGGAAGCTCGAGACCTTCGACGGCCTCGGGCTCCACGTCGACGGCGGAACTCTGCTTGTCGTCGCGCTGGCTCTTCAGTGCCTCGATGCTGTCGTCGCTGCTCTCGTCGCCGGTGTCGCGCGGGGCGTCGTAGTCGGTTGCCAAGGTGGTGTCTTCTCCTCAAGGGTTGCTTCCGGCGGGCGGTCGTGCCGCCTGCCGGCCCGCGAAGTGCGGGCCGGGCGCGTGCTTGTTTCCGATCCCGCCCGTGGTGCACCACCATCCCACCTATCGGGGCCGGATGGCGCGCGCCCGGCCTTGTGGAGGACACCGACGTCCTGAGGCACTGCACCGGATCCCGGCCGTGAACCGGCACGGTGGAAGGATCAGCGGCTCCAGTACTGGTAGGAGTCTGTGATCGTCTGGCCTGTATTCCTCGGCGTGGTGGGCATAGATGTCACCGTGAGTAGCATCCGAGGGTCTGGCGGTTCCAGGTCTCTCCGGTCGGCATAAACAGCCGTCCCTCGGCGTGGGAAGGAGTTGTAGCCGAGCATCTCGCCGGCCACGGAGAGTTGGGGACCGAAAAATTCACGGAAACGGGCACGAGGGCTCAACCCGGTCTGCTTCGATCACTCGATGGATCAGATCAGCGCCGACGTCCCGGATCTCGGCTGCAGCCTCCCGGAATGCGAACGGCCCTTCCGCGCTCGGCACGGCGGCGAGCCCTACTGCAAGTCGCACTACACCCCAGCATGTGAGCGAACGCGTACGCCCGTCGCCCAGGTGCCGGGCCAGATCCAGCAGCGTCCACCCCGGACAGGTCGGCACCTGCACGCCGAGATCGGGCGCGGACTGCACCACGGCACGGAACACGGACGACCGCTCGTCGATCAGCTTGAGCAGCTCGGGAACTCGGGAGTCTTATGCACCCCGGCTGTCTATCAAGCTGCCGGTCGACCGGCGCTGTCCCGGAACTGACGCCGTGAAGGCAATTCCCACGATCCCGGTGTGATCGGCATACTTCCGCGCATGGACATCGTGGACAACGACCCCCGGCCACACCACTACCGCTTCGCGCACAAGGTGCTCGCCGGCCTCGCCCGGGACCTCGGGCCGCGGATGCTCGACGGCGAACCGGAGCAGGGCTTCGGCCCCGGACTGGTCTCCCTCTGGAAGGACTTCGGCGAGCGGCTCCCCGCAGCGGACCGGCTGCCGAGCGACGGCCTGGACGCGAACCTGATCACGCTGGGCCCGCACCGGTTGCTGGTGGTCGAACTGCCACGGCCCGCCGCACCGGCGGAGGCGTACTACACCGCCGTCGTCCAGCCGGGCGGCGCCGACCACTGCCGGTACTTCACCCTGGAGCTGGCGGCGAACCCGTTCACCCGGGAGACGTACACGGTGCTCGGAGAGTGGGCGGACGGCAGCCACCTCAACCTGGGCCCCGGCCCGGCAGCCGATCTGTCCGGCTTCCTGACCGCCGTGGTGGAACTCCTGGCCGAGTCGGAACCCGGCCCCGTCGCGGCCACACACCCGGCCCCGCCCGCCCCGCGGGACAAGCCCGAACGCCGCGGCCTGCGAAGGCTGTTCGGCCGCTGACCCGCCCCCGAGGACGGTGCGGCCCACGGTCGCCGACCGCGGGCCGCACCGTCCGCCCGCAGGCAGAGCATGTCCCCAGCCACCCGCACGCCGAGTCGGCAACCGCCCTGCGGAGGGGGCGGGTTGGAGGCATCACCTCTGGCTTCGGCCGCAATCCAGTTCTGCCAGACGTGGATGGTGTTGGGCACCTCGGGGCGATCGAGGAGCCCAAGAACATAGCCGGCGTGCCGCCGCGCCCATGGGTTGTCAGGCCGAGCGGCGGTCTCCAGCCTGCCGCGCAGATCCTCACTGTCGACGACTCGGGCAACGCGCAGGTACTCGCGGTCCTTGCAGCGGTAGGCCCTCTGATTCGCACGTCTGGTCGGCCTCTCGTCGTCGACTGCCGCGGCAAGGAACGCCTCGCGTCGGTGCGGCGTCGCTCCGTTGGCTGTTGTGTGTGGCGCCTGTGTCACACCAGCGCCGCGCCGCCGTCTACTGCGAGCGTGGTGCCGGTGACGTAGGCGTTGGACAAGACGAAGAGATAGGCCGCCGCGGCTTCCTCGGCAGTGCCGACACGCCGCGTGAGCAGCCCGGACCCGGCGCCCTGGAGGAAAGCCTCCGGGTCCGGGACACTGCCGTCCCACAGCTCGGTGCGGATCACACCGGGCTGGATCACGTTGACGCGCAGAGGGGCGAGTTCGACGGCGAGTGCTCGGGACAGGGCCTCGATGCCGCCGGTGATGCCTGCCGTGAGCGCGGTTCCGGACAGGGGGCGGATCGCCAGGACGCCGGAGCTGAAAGTGATCGACCCGCCGTCGCGCAGTCGCGGTGCGGCGTACTTGGCCGAGAGGAACGCGCCCCAGAACCGGCGCTCGAAGACGGCCCTGGCCTCCTGCGGGGTGGTGTCGGCCAACGGCTTGATCAGCAGAGATTCGCCTGCGGTGTAGACGAGGTGGTCGAACTCCCCGACCTGCTCGAAGAATGCGGGGATGGCGTTGCCGTCGGCGACGTCCAGGCAGCGGCCTTCGGCCGGCTCGCCCAGCCGCTTCGCCGCGGCGTCCACGCGGTCCTGATTGCTGGAGGCGACCACGACGTCCGCGCCGGCCGCCGCGGCCTGTCGGGCCACCGCGAAGCCGATGCCGGAGGTTCCACCGATGATCACGATCTTCTTGCCAGCCAGAGACATGGGATGGGATCCGTTCCTTCGTCGATGCAGTGCCGGGGTTCGGCTACCGCTATGGCAAGAACGTACGCCTCCACATCGAGACGGTGAATGCCTTGAAGTCTCGATTCCCTGTCATATCGTCTCGCCCTGCAGGCGCTAGAGTGGCGCTGTGGACATCCTGAGCGACACACTCGAAGTCCTGCGCACGGGACGTCCGATGGTGACGCGCACCGACGCGCACGCCCCGTGGGCCCTGAAGTTCCAACCCATCTCAGGAGCCGGCTTCCACGTGGTGGTGGAAGGACACTGCTACCTGCTGCCACCGCACGGCCAACCGCTCGCGCTCGGACCCGGCGACATCGTGTTCCTGCAGCGCGGCAGCGGACACACCCTGTGCGATGTGCCGGGCCGCGATCCGGTGGACTTCGTACCGGACCGCGTGGACCGTTCCTCGCCGATCGGCCAGGTCACCGTGGACGGACCGGGGCCGCACACGGTGCTGGTGTGCGGCGCGTACGCGATCGACGTTGACCGCCCGCATCCGCTGTTCAGTGATCTACCGGAGGTCATCCACCTCCCCGCGGTTCCGGGCCGCCACCCGGTGCTGCGCTCGGCGGTCGATCAGCTGTGCGCCGAGTTCCACGCGTCGCAGCCGGGCTCGGACGCGGTCGTCACGGCGCTCATCGATCTGCTGCTGCTGTACATCCTCCGGTCGTGGTACGCCGAACTGCCGAAGGAGCGGACCCGGGGGTGGGCGGCCGCGCTGACCGACCCGGCAGTCGCCCCGGCCCTGAAGGCGATCCACGACGATCCCGGCCATCCCTGGACCGTGGAGTCGCTGGGCACCCGCGCCGGACTGTCCCGCGCGGCGTTCGCCCGCCGCTTCGCCTCGGTGGTCGGCGAGCCGCCGTTGACCTACCTGACCAACTGGCGGATGGCCACCGCGGCACGGTTGCTGCACCAGTCGCCGGCCCCGCTGAGCACAATCGCGCAGCACACGGGGTACACATCGGAGTTCGCCTTCGCCAAAGCTTTCAAACGACACTACGGATCGCCGCCGGGGGCCTACCGCAAGCAGGCCAGGACGGCAGGCGACGAACCACGCGGATACGAGTGACGGCGAGGGCCAGGACATCGCCGCAGCGGATTGGGAAGCGGTGGCCGCTCGCCGCCCCCTCCGGTTCTCGAATGGCTGGGCCACTGCCGGTGAGCGATGGTGAGGCAACCGGCGATGATCACCTCCCGCGTAGGCTCTCGCCTGATCGCAGTCGCCAAGAGAGGTAGAGATGGGCCAGAAGATCATCCGGTTCTCGGACCTGACCGGCACGCACGTGGAGAACGACGACGACCTGGTGCGCATCGTGGTGCGCCAGCACCCCGACCTGGAGGACGGCCCGGTCGAGATCGAGGCGCTCGGCAGTGAGCTGACCGCGGTGGAGGAACTGGCGCTCGACCTGGTGACGGTCGAGCTGCACTACCCGGACGCCGACGGACCGGAGACGGTCGTCATGGAGGCCGAGGCGTTCAACCGGCTGGCCTCGGCCACCCCGATGACGGAGGTACTGCGCAGCGCCAAGCGGGTGGCCCCGACGATTCCGAGCCAGGCCGCGGCGCCGGCCGGCACCAGGGAGCGGGTCAACTACGCGAGCCTGGAGCACGCCGGCCGGCCGCACAAGGGCCGCACCACCGACGCCGAGAAGCAGCTCGTGCAGCAGCACCTGGACGAGATCAACGAGCGGCTGGCCGCCGCGGGCATCCGGACGATCGACCTGAACAGCCCGGAGCACGTGGCCCGGTACGGTCTGGAGGCCCTGGCCCGCGAGCGCGGCGTCACGCTCGGCTGATCGCGTCAAGCGCGCAATCGGGGCCGGGGGCCCCCGGGGGGGGGGCCGCCCCCGGGGGGGGGGGGGTTTTGCAAACCCCCGCCCCGCCGGGGGGGCGAGGGGGGGGTGGGGGGGGGGCGCGGGGGGGGGGGCGGGACGGTGGGGGGGTG
>NZ_JBITFB010000029.1:0-139085 GCF_044455625.1 Kitasatospora sp. NPDC051164
CGCCCCCTGGGGGCCGCGTCTCCCCCCCTCCCACCCCCCCCGCCGGCGCCCGCGTGCCGCGGGGTTGGGCGGCCCCCCCCCCGCCGGGGCGGCGTGCTCCACCCCCGTGCCCGCCGCCCCGGCCCCCCTTCTGCCACCCTTGGAAACACCAGCTCCAGGAGTCACGATGCTCCGTTCCGCCCTTCTCGCGGCCTCCCGGTCCCCGCAGGTCCGCACCGTGGTCGAGAAGTTCCCCCCGACCCACGCGATAGTCGAGCGCTTCGTCGCGGGCGAAGCCCTCGACGACGCGGTCACCGCCTGCGACGACCTGGTCGCCACCGGCCGCAAGGTCACCCTGGACCACCTCGGCGAGGACACCCAGGACGCCTCCCAGGCCGCCGGTACCGCCGAGGCCTACGAGCACCTGCTCAAGGCCCTCAAGGAGACCGGCCTGGCGGCCGGCGCCGAGGTGTCGGTCAAGCTGTCGGCCGTCGGCCAGTTCCTTCCGGTGGACGGCGAGAAGATCGCGCTGGAGAACGCCCGCCGCATCTGCGAGGCCGCCGCCGACGCGGGCACCACGGTGACCCTCGACATGGAGGACCACACCACCACCGACTCCACCCTCGCCATCGCGCGCGAGCTGCGGGCGGACTTCCCCTGGCTGGGCGTCGTGCTTCAGGCCTACCTGCGCCGCACCGAGGCCGACTGCCGCGAGTTCTCCGGCGCCGGCTCCCGCGTGCGCCTGTGCAAGGGCGCCTACAAGGAGCCCGAGTCGGTCGCCTTCCAGGGCAAGCACGAGGTCGACCTCGCGTACGTCCGCGCGCTGAAGGTCCTGATGGCGGGCGAGGGTTACCCGATGATCGCCTCGCACGACCCCAACATGATCAAGATCGCCGGCCAGCTGGCCCAGTGGAACGGCCGCAAGCGGGACTCCTTCGAGTACCAGATGCTGTACGGCATCCGCCCCGAGGAGCAGCTGCGCCTCGCCGGCGAGGGCAACACGATGCGCGTGTACCTCCCGTACGGCCAGGAGTGGTACGGCTACTTCATGCGCCGCCTCGCCGAGCGCCCGGCCAACCTGACCTTCTTCCTGCGGGCCATGGCCACCCGCAGCTGACGCTGCCGGCCCGGTGGAACGGCTCGTACCCCCTGTGTGGGAGGGGGTACGAGCCGTTTCGCGTTCCTAGAGGAAGTCCTTGGTGTCCAGCTCGAACTCGAAGGGAGCCGGGAGCAGCAGCGGTTCACCGAACGCGGCCAGGTGGACCTCGGTGTACTCCTCGCGGTGCGGCTCGCCGAACAGGCTGATCCGGGACCTCTCGCGGTCGACGAGGAGGTAGAGCGGGATTCCGGCCCGGGCGTAGCCGTGCCGCTTGGTGATGCGGTCCTGGTCGGGCTTGCTCGACGTGACCTCGGCGACCATGGCCACACCGTCCGGTTCCATCCACGGCGGGGCGCCGCGGAAGAGGCGGAGTTCCCGTGGAGCGAACGTTGCGTCCGGGACGACATGGTTCTTCGGGCAGGGTCCGCTGCTGATCAGACGGAGGCCCTTGCCGCCGGACACCTGCATGCGGACCCTGGACCGCGCTTTCACCTGGTCGATCAGCAGATCGATGTAGTCCTCGTGATCGCCGTCCGACGGTGGTGCCACGATGATCTCTCCCTCGATGAGCTCGGCTCGGAAGCCCTCGGGGGAGTGCAGGCTCAGGAAGCCCTCCAGCAGGATGTCTGCCTGCGATGGGGAGTCCGTGATCGGTTGCTCATGCGCCACAGCACTCATGGTGCCCCTCCTTCAGATGGGCGTCACGCTATGCACGGTCGGGGCGGGAAGCGCAGTCCACGGTGAGCTTTCACCCGATGGTGTGAGTTTGGGGCGGGCGTAGGATCCCGGTGCTGTGAACTGGGGTCTCGGCGGAAGGAGTTGGGGATGCTGAAGGAGTTCGCGGGGCTGTCGACGCCGGTGGTGGCGGATGCGTGTGTGCGGCTCGGGGTGGGGGTGCGGGCGGCGCCGGTGGGAGTCGGTCCGGTGGGGGCCGGGGCGCGGGTGGCGGGGCGGGTGCTGCCGGTGCGGCACTACGGGAGTGTGGACGTGTTCCTGGAGGCGTACGGGGCCGCCCGGGACGGGGACGTGCTGGTGATCGACAACGGCGGGCGGACGGACGAGGCCTGCGTCGGGGACCTCGCGGTGCTGGAGGCGCGGGCCGCCGGGGTGGCCGGGATCGTGGTGTGGGGGCTGCACCGGGACACCCCCGAGCTGCTGGAGATCGGGCTGCCGGTGTTCAGCTACGGCGCGCTGCCGCTCGGGCCGATGCGGCTGGACGACCGGGAGCCGGAGGCGCTGCGGACGGCGCGGGTCGGCCCGCACACGGTCACGGCCGGGGACGTGGTGTTCGCCGACCCGGACGGGGTGCTGTTCGTCCCGGCCGACCGGGCCGGGGAGGTGCTGGAGGCGGCCGGCACGATCGCCCGGACCGAGCGCGCGCAGGCCGGGCGGATCGCCGCCGGTGACACGCTGCGCGCGCAGACCGCCTTCGACGCGTACCTGGAGCGCCGCGCCGCCGACCCGTCGTACAGCTTCCGGCAGCATCTGCGGCGGGTCGGCGGGGCGATCGAGGAGTAGCGCGGGAAGTGAAGTCCCTTACAGCGGGCGGTACATGACGTGCAGGCCGACGTAGCCGTCGACCGGGTGGTGGAAGGCCTCGGGGACGGTGCCGACGATCTCGAAGCCGAGCGACTCGTAGAGCTTCACGGCGTGGTGGTTGTTGGCGACCACCGCGTTGAACTGCATGGCGCGGAAGCCCGCCCGGCGGGCCCAGTCGAGGGTGTACTCGACCAGGGCCCGCCCGATGCCCTTGCCGTGATGGGCCGGGTCGACCATGTAGCCGGCGCTGGCGACGTGCGAGCCGTTGCCGGGTCGGTTGCGGTTCATGTTGGCGGTGCCGACGATCCGCCCGTCCTCGTCCACCGCGACCACCGTGCGGTTGGGGGCGGCGAGCAGCCACCACTCCTGGCCGAGCTCGGAGGGCATGTCGAGGGGGTAGGGGAAGGTCTCGCCGGCGGTGACGATCGCCTGGAAGAAGGGCCAGATGGCCGGCCAGTCCTCGGGGGTGGCTTCGCGGATGATCATCCGCTCAGCATGATCGTCGGCGGGCCGGCGGGCCACCGGTTTTCCGTTCAGCCGCCGAGGACGGCGTCCTCGACGACGGCGGCGGCGTTGGCCTGGCCCCGGGCGTTCGGGTGCACCACCGCGTACTTCAGCGGGATCGCGCTGGTCAGGACGCCGTCCAGCCAGTGGTCGGGGTCGCAGACGCTGTGGCCGGCGGTGGAGGGGTAGAGGTCGATGAAGGTGTCGCCGTGGGCGGCGGTGTTCTGCGCGATGACCGCGTTGAGCGGCTCCAGGATCGCGGTCCGGGCCCAGGCGAGATCGCCGATGGTGAAGGTGGCGAACTGCAGCAGGTCGCCGTACGTGCAGAGGTTGACGTTCTCCGGGATGAGGTGCGGGTAGCCGACGGTGAGGACCTTGGCGAACGGTGCCCTGACGTGCAGCGCGGTGAGCATGGTGTCGTAGCCGCTGCGCAGCGCGGCCAGGCGGTCGGGCAGGCCGGCGTCGTATGTGTCCTTGCAGGGGGTGCCCTGGCCGAGGTGGGTGGCGCCGAGTTCGATGCAGTTCTTGAGGATCTCGGCGAAGCCGAGGTCGTTGCCGCCGATGCCGACGGTGACCAGGTCGGTGGCCGGGCCCACGGCGTCGATCTGCGGGGGGACGGGCGGGTAGGGGGCGCCGGGGTCGGTGCCGAGCGGCGGGAGGGGGCGGCCGAGCGGGGAGAGCTTGGTCGCGTGGATGTTCTCGGTGGTGGCGCCGCTGCAGCTGACGTTGCGCTGGTCGACCAGGGAGCCGAGGTCGCGGCGGATGATCTCGGGGTAGGACCCGACGGTCCGGGCGCAGCCGTCGCGGGGCTCGGTCAGGTCGCCGGTGGCCTCGATGACGCCCGCGGTGTAGGAGTCGCCCATGGCCACCCAGGTCAGCGCCCGGGCGCGGGCGGACGGCTCGGCGGCGGCCTGCACGGTGGTGGGGGTGGTCAGTCCGGCGGCGAGGACGGCGGCGGTGCCGGCGACGGCGAGGCGGGACAGGAAGCGTGGCACGGTCTCTCCTCAGCAAGTGCGGGGGAGAGTGCGATTCACCCCCCTGAGAGTCAATCGAGTCGGTGTGTGGACGACTTGATGCCTCAGGAGGGTGAATTCGTGGGCGTTGGCGTGATGAGGGCGGTGGGCTAGAGCAGCGCGGCGGCGGGCTCGATCATCGCCCGGGCGGTCTTGCCGTCCACGTACTCGCCGAGCGCGGTCATCTCCCACTCGCCGCCCGGTCGGCGGACCAGCTTGCACATCACCACGCCGGTGCGCGACTCGGAGTGGGTCAGGTCGAAGCGGACCAGCTCCTCGTTGGTGCCGGCGTCCAGCAGGCGGCAGTAGGCGTTCTTCACGTCGGTGAACTTCTGGCCGGAGAAGGAGTTGACGACGAAGACCAGTCCGTGGACCTCGGCCGGCAGGCCCTCCAGGTGGACGGTGATCAGCTCGTCGTCACCGTCGCCGCCGCCGGTGAGGCTGTCGCCGGAGTGGGCGATGGCGCCGTTGAAGATGTTCAGCTTCATGAACCAGGCCGTCTCCAGCCGCTTGTGGCGGGCGTCGAAGGCGAGGCAGGAGGCGTCCAGGTCGATGCTGCGGCCACGGGCGGCGGGCTCCCAGCCGAGGGCCATCCGGACGGAGGAGAGGAAGGGGCGGCCGTTCTTGACCAGGGAGACGGAGCTGCCCTTGACCAGGCTGACCCGGCCCTTGTCCAGGGTGATCTTCGCGGGCGCGCCCGGGGTCGCGGGAACGGAGGGCGGCGCGGGCGGGGCCGGCGGCAGCGGGTGGGAGCCGGTGGCGAGGGCGATCCGGGGGTCGACCGCGGCGGCGGCGGGTGGGGTCGCGGGGGCCGGGGGAGTCGCCGGGGGAGCGGGCGGGGCGGGCGGTGCGACGGGCGGGGTGGGGAGCTGGAGGGTCGGGTCGGCCGGAGCGGCCGTGGCCTGCGGGGTGCTCGGGGCGGGGGCGGCCTGGGCGGCCGGGGCCGGGGTGTCGTCGACGCTGACGCCGAAGTCGGTGGCGATGCCCGCGAGGCCGTTGGCGTAGCCCTGGCCGACCGCGCGCACCTTCCAGGCGCCGTTGCGCAGGTAGACCTCGACCACGACCAGCGCGGTCTCCAGGCCCAGCCGGGGCGGGGTGAAGGTGACCAGGACTTCGCCGGTGTCGGCGTCCCGGACGGTGGCGGTGGGCTCGGTCCCGGCGAAGGTGGAGACCTGGTCGGCGGGGCTGGCGGTGACCGCGATCGTGGTGATGTCCGCCGGGACGGCCCGGGTGTCGACGGTGATCGCGTCGGGAGTACCGGCGGCGGCCGGGCGGTGGCTCACCCCCGGACCGTTCGGGGCGTTGAAGAAGACGAAGTCGTCGTCCGAGCGCACCTTTCCGGCGTCGGTCAGCAGCAGGCCGGAGACGTCCAGCGCCTTGGGCGCGGTGACCTCGACGGTCACTCGCGCGGCGGTCAGCGGTGCGTTGCCGCCTTGGGTCAGGACGGTGGGCACGGACTCCTCCTCGGGTGCGGAACGACGGCCCCGGTCGGGGGCCTTTGGGGGCGCCCGGCCGGGTGCTGCCCACAGTAACGAACGAGGGTGCGGGGATGCGCCCGTCCGAGCAGCTCAGCTGTCGGATCGTCGGACTGTCGGAATGTTGTGACGATGGGCCGTCGGAGGAGCGTGGCCGTTGGAGGAGCGTGGCCACCGGACGGCCTGCACCGCCCGGGCCGTCAGCGGGGCGCGGGGGCCGCCGGGACACCGGGGGCCTGGGGCGCGAAGGGCGGCGGCGCGGCCGGCAGTGACGGGGTCGGCGGTGCCGGGGTGGGCAGTGGCGGGATGGGGTCGAAGCCGCCGAGCGCGGCGACCGCGCGGGGGTGGTCGAGGGCGAAGGCGGAGGCGCTCCAGCTCTCCGCCGGGGCCGACTTGCGGACCGCGGACGGGTCGGCGGCGGCCGGACGGGCGCCGCGCGCGCCGAAGGTGTAGTGGCCGGGCCGGACGTCGGTGCCGGGCGGTGTGGTGAAGCGGTAGACCAGGGTGCCGCGCTCCTGCTGGACGGTGACCACGGCGCCGGGCAGGTCGGTCCAGGCGGTGCCGGTGCCGGCGGCGGACTCGCCCGGGGCGAGCCGGAATTCGGCCTGCAGGGCGGTGACCGGCTCGGTCACGGTGAGGCCCAGCTCGTGCCGCAGGCCGTCGCGGCCGAGCGGGGCGACCAGGGAGATGCCGGACAGGGCGTGGTCGGTGCTCGGGTCCGGCGTACCGGGGCCGGGCGCGGTGGGAGCGGGTGCGGTGGGGCCGGGTGTGTCCGTCGGTGTGCCGCCGTCGCCGCCCGGGTCCGTCGGGGCCTGGCCGTCCGGGGACCCGCCGGTGCCGGGGGCGGTCTCGGTGGGCGGCGGCACGGGGCGGGTGGGCGCGGTGGGCCTGATGCCGGGCAGTTTCGGTGGCGCGCCGTCGGTGGGCTGGCCGTCGGGCTGTCCGGCGGGCGGGGTCGGGGCGGCGGGCGAGGGCCCGGCCGGAGCCGGTACGCCCGGCTGGGTGCCCGCGAGCTGGGTGCCGGGGGGCTGCGAGTCCTGCCCGGTGGTGGTCTGACCCCCGGTCGGGGCCGAGGAGCCCGGGTGCGCCGAGCGGTCGCCGGGCGGGGTGGCCAGGACCGGTGCCGCTCCCGAGGGGTGGGCCGCGGGGCGCGTGGACGGGTGTGCCGGTTGCCGGGTGGCGGACGGTCCGCCGGCCGGGGTGGCGGTCGGGGTCTGCGCGGAGGCCGCCTCGGCCTGGTCGGTGGCGCCCGGGGTAGGCGGCGGGGTGGAGCCGACCCGGGCCACGCCGGCCCGACGGCCGATCCCCTGCTGCTCGTTGAGCAGGAGGGTGGTGGCGATGCTGATGCCGACGACGGTGGACATCGCCATCGCGGCGCCGGAGAAGCGCAGGGTGGGCAGTCGGAGTCGGCCGCCGAAGGGGCGCGGTCGGCCGTGCCGGCCGTGCCGCTCGGGCTCGTGCCGCACGTCCCGCGCGGTGTCCTCGCGCACAGCCACCGGACCCCCTCCCTCCCCGAAGTCGCGTCGCCGTATTCTCCCACGCGTTGCCGCCGGGCCTGGTTCCGGCCGTCGCGGGCCGGTCCGCCGCGGGCCCGCGCCGGGGAGGGGGAGAGCGTACCAGCGGGCGGTCATACCGTGGACGGGTTCGATCCATTTCGTGGACACCCGTTCGATGTCCGGAAGTTGACGCTCCGTCCGACAGGGAAGTAAGGGGTGGTTGGCCTGGATGGTGGCGGTTGTTGCAACCCCCTTGCAACCCTTGCCGCCCGGCACGGGGTGGCGCAGGCTGGGTCCATCCCACGCCGCCCCGGAGAGACCGTCATGCCGCCCGACCCGCTGTCCGCAGCCTCCAGTGCACCCCTCGCCGCCACCCCCACGGGCGGCGATGGGGACGGCTCCACCGCCGCTCCGGCGGCGGTGGAGGAGGTGCTGACGCTCCGGATCTCGCTGGGCGAGGAGGTGGTCGGCGAGGTGCGCACCCGGTTCCGGTTCGATGCCGCCCGCCCGTACGAGGTGCTGTTGACGTTCCACCTGGGGCGGCCGGACGAGGCCGACTGGGTGTTCTCGCGCGAGCTGCTGCGCGACGGCCTGGGCATGTTGAGCGGCCAGGGTGACGTCAAGCTGTGGCCGGCGTACTGCCCGTGCCACGGCTCGACGCTGCACCTGGCGCTCGAATCCCCGCACGGCAGCGCCCTGCTGGAGGCTCCCAAGCCCCGGGTGCAGGCCTGGCTGGAGCGGACGTACGCGCTGGTCTCCGAGGCGCGGGAGTGCGACTGCGGCCCCACCGACGACGACCTGGCCGCGCTGCTCGCGGGCGGCTGAGGGGCGGCGGGCAAGCGGCTGGGGGTCGACGGTCGGTGAGCGGTCGGCGGTCGGCCGCGGCCTCAGCGGCCGAGCGGCTGGTCGCCGGGTGCGCGCGGCGGCGGGACGGGTACCGCTCCGGGCAGCCGCACCGCCCCCGTCGCCAGCGCGGCCCGCAGTCTCCGGACGGCCGGGGCCGTGGAGGCGGGCAGCAGGTCGTATGGGTCGTCCGGCCCCTCCACGGTGACCAGCACCGACTCGGCGATCCGGTACGGCCGGTGGGCCAGCAGCCCGCCCAGGTAGCGGCGCAGCCGGGACAGCTCCGCGCGGACCGTCACCGTCCGGCCCGCGTCGCCGAACAGCGCCTCGGCGAGCTGGGCGGCGGTGCTGCCCTGGCGTCCGGTGGCGAGCAGGAGCAGCAGTTCGGCGTGGCGCGGGCTGAGCGGGTGGGACCAGCTGCCGACCGCGCCCCGGACGGACAGTTCGGGCCGGTCCGCCCGGCGCAGGTCGAGTCGGAGCCGGGCCCCCTCGGCCTGTTCGGCGCTCACCGTGCCGGAGCCGTCCTCCCCGGGCGGCCGGATCGGGCGCACCAGCCAGCCGTCGGCGAGCGGTTCCAGTACGCACTCGCCGAGGCCGGGCACCCAGTGCACGGCGGCCGGGGCCCAGCCCTCGCTGGGCACCCGCAGCCGGTTGGGCGGCGGCAGCCCGGCCGCGGCGGCGGTCCAGCCGGCCGCGTCCACCACCAGGGCCGGGCCGCCGACCCGGGCGAGCAGCGGGGCGGCCAGGGTGCGCAGCTGGTGCAGGGCCTCCAGCCGGTGGGCGCGCAGCTCGGTCTCGGCGAGCCGGGCGGCGGTGGCGGTGAGCTGGAGCAGGTACGGGCGGATGCTGTGCGCGGGGCCGCTCAGGTTGATGGCGCCGACCAGCTGCCCGGTGCCGGGGTCGTGCACGGGCGCGGCCACGCAGGTCCAGGAGTGGTGGCTGCGCAGGTAGTGCTCGGCGGAGTGGACGTGCATCGGGCGGCGGGCGCGCAGGGCGACGGCGATGCCGTTGGTGCCGACGCTCTCCTCGATCCAGCGGGCGCCGGTGATGAAGCCGATCCGGTCGGCGCTGCGGCGCAGGCCGCGCTCGCCCTCCTGCCAGAGCACGTGGCCCTCGGCGTCGGCGATGGCGAGGATCAGCGGGAGTGCGTCGGTCGGTTCCAGCAGGGTCTGGCGCAGGACTGGCATGACTGCGTCAAGCCCACTGGCGCGGCGGCGCTGTTCGATTTCGGCCGGCCCGAGCAGGGCGGCGGCGGCACCGGTGTCGGGGTCGAGGCCGAGCCGGCGCAGCCGGGCCCAGGAGTCGCCGATCTCGGGGCGGGGTTCGAGCAGGCCGGGGACGCCGCCCTCCTCGGGGGAGGCGGGACCGGTCAGTTCCCGGGCGGCGGCGTCGGCGAGGGTGCGCTCGTGGACCTTGGCCAGCTCCGTCGCGGTCGGCGGGGTGCGGCGCTCTGGTCGTCGGGACTGCCGTCCGGTCTGCCGCACTCGGTCCGCTCCTCGCCGCCGTTCGAGGTCGCGCCGGGGCCGACGCGCTGACGAAAGCGTACGGGTGAGCTGGGCCCATGGGGATGGGGTCTGCCAACTCGGCATACCGGACGGTACGCGGGAGCGGCCCCGGGCCCGGGCCCGGGCCCGGGCGACCCCCGGGCCCGGGTGGGTCTCAGCGCTGCGCGCCCACGCCCTGCTGGGCCGCCTCGACGGTGTGGTGCAGGTCGGCGGTGGCCTCCAGCGTGGCGCCGGTGCTCAGCGCCAGGCAGGCGGCCAGGGCCAGCGCGACCGCCCGCAGCCGGGTGCCGGGGGTGGCCGCCGGGCGGGGCTGGAGCAGCGCGGCGACCCGGCGCGGGACCGGCCCGGAGTGGGCGGCGGGGGCCAGCCTGGGCCGGTCCGGCCAGGGGGAGCGGCTCGCGGCGAGGGCGGCCCGGCCGACCGCGCGGGCGGTCACGGTGCGGTCGCCGACCCGGGCCGCCGCCACCTCGTCGGCCCACCGCTCCAGGTGGTACCCGAGCGGTGCGCGCAGCGGGCGGAGCGCCGGGTGGACGTCGGCGGCGTGCTCGGCGAGGGCGAGGAAGACGTGGTGGCGGGCGGCCAGGTGGGCGCGCTCGTGGGCGAGCAGGGCGGAGCGCTCGGGGCCGCTGAGGGCCCGCAGCATCCCCGAGGTGACCACGATCCGGCCGGGCTCGCCCGGTCGGCCGGGGCGGCGCAGACGGCCGGGCAGGGCGAATGCGTCGGCGCGCTCGTCGTCCAGGACGGCGAGCGGGGGCTCGGCGGGCCGCAGAAGCGCCGTGAGCACCGATCCGGCGGGCCGCAGGAGGGCGGAGAACGAGGGCTCGGCGGGCCTCGGCGGGGCGGTGCGGCGATCCGGGGTGCGAGCCCGGCGCACGGTGGCGCGCGGGAGGCGCGTATCCGGATGCCGGTCATCGGCCGGGAGGGAGGCCCGGGCCGTTCGCAGCTCCAGCCGTCGGCGGCGGGCCGTGCGCACCGCCAGCGCGGCGAGCGCGACGAGCGCCAGGGCCGCCGCCACGGCGGCGAGCGGGGCGGCCGGCGCGGCCGCGGTGAGCCACGGCAGCGAGAGGTGGCCGAGGGCGGCGACCGGCGGCAGCTGGAGCAGCCCGGCGGCGGCGAGCAGGCCGAGCGAGCAGAGGGTGCCGCCGGCCAGGACGGCGGCGCTGCCGGCCAGCATCCAGGCGGCGGCTCGCGGTGACAGCAGTTCGGCGAGGCGGCGGGCCAGCGGGGCGGCCAGGAACGGCAGCAGCAGCGGGGCCCAGACGGCGATCATCATCGGCCGGCCGCTCCCCTGCTGCCCGGCCACGGGTGGTCGTCGCCGACGGTTCTGGTGGCGGCTCCGGCGTCGGGGCCGGCGGGGCCGTCACCGAGCAGGTCGCGCAGCAGCTGCTCGTCCTCGGCGGAGAGGTCGGAGATGAAGCGGGCCAGCACGGTGGAGCGGTCGGCCTCGCGGCCCAGCTCGGTGTGCATCCGGCGGGCCGCCAGTCCGGCGGTGTCCTGGACGGTCGGGGTGTAGGCGTAGGCGCGGCCGGCCCGGGTGCGCTCGACCGTCCCCTTGTCGTGCAGCCGGGCCAGGATCGTCGCGATCGTGGTGCGGGCGAGGTCCCCGCCGAGCGCCGCCTGGACGTCCTGCGGCGTCATCGGCTGCCGGGCCGACCAGAGGGCGGCCAGCACCTCGGCCTCCAGCTCCCCGGCGGGCCGGCGGGCGGACGGTACGTCGGACATGGCGGCGATTCCTCCAAGTTTCGTCTACAGTCATGTAGACCGTCTACGTGACTGTAGACGGTCGGGCGGGTCCGGCTGAAGAGCCCGGCAGTGAAGTCCGGCTGTGAACCTCCCGGTCCGGGCGGGTCCCTGTGAACCGCTGTCCCGGCGGGTTCGCCGTGAACAGCCGGCCTGAGCGGATCCGCTGTGAACCGGTCGGTTCCGGCGGAATACGCCGTGAACCGCCCTCCAACGTACGGGAGGTCCGCCAGCCTTGCTCCAGTTCCCCGGCGATCCGGCCGTTCACCTCGCGGTGAACCCGCTGGACGCGTCCTCACTGCTCGCCGCCTTCGGCGCGCTCGGCATCGCCGTGGTGCTGTTCGCCGAGACCGGCCTGCTGATCGGCTTCTTCCTGCCCGGCGACTCGCTGCTGTTCACCGCCGGACTGCTCTGCGTGCCCGGCGCGACCAAGGGGCCCCAGCTGGAACTGTGGCAGGTGCTGCCCGCCGCCCTGGTCGGAGCACTGGGCGGGGCCCAGGTCGGCTACCTGATCGGCCGGCGCGGCGGCCGGTCGCTGCTGCGCCGCACCAGGCGGAAGAGCCTGCTGAAGGGCGCCGCGCGGGCCGAGGAACTGCTGGCGAAGTACGGCCACGGCAAGGCGATCATGCTCGCCCGGTTCATCCCGGTGGTCCGAACGGTGTTGAATCCGCTGTGCGGCGTGCTCGAAGTGCCGGTCCGCTCGTTCACCCTCTGGCAGGTCGTCGGCGGTGCGGTCTGGACGGTCGGCGTGGTGCTCGCCGGGTACGCGCTCGGATCGTCGGTACCCGGGATCGACCAGTATCTGCTGCCCATCATCGGTCTGGTAGTAGTTGTCTCCGTGTTCCCCATTGTTCTCGAACTGTTCCGCGCCCGTAAGGCGCCACGTCACGGAGGTGACGCGTGATGTCCTCACGGGCCCTCGCCGTCTATGACGGCAGCGGCATCGACGGCAGCTTCTACACCCGCGTCAACGGGTGGGCGCAGTCGGCCCCGCACTGGCTGGACGAGCTGATCAAGGTCTGGTCGGCGATCGGTCTCGGCCTGTTCGCGATCTTCATGCTCTGGGCGTGGTGGCGGGCGCGCGGCGCGGACTCCGCGGTGATGGCCAAGGTGCTGGCCTCGCCGGTGATCGTGGTCATCGCCTACGTCGTCAACTCGGGGCTCAAGGGCATCGTCGAGGAGGTCCGGCCCTGCGCGCAGATCCCCGGCAGCGTCTCGCTGGAGACCTGCCCGGGCACCGGGGACTGGTCCTTCCCGAGCAACCACTCGGTGATCGCCGTCGCCGCCGCGGCCTCGCTCTGGTTCGTCAACCGGCGGCTCGGCTGGGTGGCCGGCCTGTTCGCGGTGCTGATGGCCGCCTCCCGGGTCTGGGTCGGCGTGCACTACCCGCACGACGTGGCGGTGGGCGCGCTGGTCGGCCTGCTGGTCGCGGTGGTGCTGGCACCGGTCGCCGGGCGCTGCGGGCCACTGGTGGACCGGATGCGGACCGGCGCGCTGCGGCCGCTGCTCGGCCCGGGGGTGCCGCCGCTGGTGAGCCACGGGCACTCGGCGTACGGGGCGCAGCGGCACTGAGACCGTCGGGTGCGGCGGCGCTGATCGCGCTCGTTCCACCCGTTCCGCGACCCTTGTTCGGCCGGGGTGGCGGGTAGAGCATGTGAGCCGGGCGTGGGGCCTCCTCAGGGGGCGCCCGCCCGGCTCAGTCGTGCTCGGGGCGCGAGGGCGCCGGGCGTGCCAGCGGAGGGAGTGCCGAATGCCGTACAGACTCGACATCACACAGGGGGACTGGCCGGGCGACTTGTTGCACAAGGGCGTCGAGGGCCTGCTTGCGGAGGCCATGGTGCTCACCCTCGCCACCGCCGGCCACGAACACGGACCGCACGCCAACCTCGCCTTCTTCGCCCACGACGACGACCTCGTCCTCTACTTCGTCAGCGAGCGCTCCACCCGGCACAGCCACCATCTCGCCGAGGAGGCCCGGGCCGCCGCCACCGTGTTCCTGCCGCCGCCCGCCTTCGGCGAGCAGCTGCGCGGACTGCAGCTGACCGGCAGCGCGGGCGAGGCCTGGGGGCGGCAGGCGCAGGCGGCGCTGGCCGCGTACCAGGGGCGCTACCCGTCCTTCGCGCAGGACGAGGAGGTCCGGCGCCAGTTCCTCACCGGCGGCGGGGCGGCGGCGCTGTACCGGTTCCAGGTGGAGGAGCTGACGGCGGTGGACGAACCGAACTTCGGCCGGCGCAACTACCTGCGGGCGCGGGTGGTGCGGTCGTAGGCCGCGCGGGCCTTCGTCGGCGGCTCCGGCCGGGCCGAGCCGCCGACGGCACTGCCGCTCAGGTCGCGTCCAGCGCGTCGAGCGTGGCCGGATCGAGGTCGACGACCGGGACGCGAGACAGATGGTCCGACAACTGGCCCAGAGGGACGGAGATGCCGTCGAGGTCGATGTGCTCCTCGACGTAGAAACCGCCTCCGCGCCCGTAGAGGAGCAGGAGCGGGTCGTAGGGGTCGGGCAGCTCGGGGAGGACGACCTTCGTCTCGCGGCGGAACGTGGGCCAGTGCACGGCGCCTCGGCAGGTCTCCCGGATGGTGCGACGCCGGACGGCGCCGGAGAGGTAGGCCTCCAGGTCGGCGGCAACGTCGGAATCGGCGCGGATGGTGGGGTCGATGTGCAGGGCGATGTCGAAGAACGGCCAGAGGCCTGCGGCGTCGAAGGCGTCGGCCCAGAGGGCGGACCGCCGCAGGTACTCGCGCATCAGAGCGGCCCGGGAGCGGAGGTGGGGCTGTGCGCCGTCCCAGTCGCTCCACTCGACCGCACGCAGGCGATCCAGAATGAGACGCGACGGATTCGTCACTTGACGTTCACCCCGTTCCTGCGCAGCTCCTGCTTGATCTCGGAGACCACGGTATCAATGTTCGAAAGGTCGTCCGCGAGCGGCGTCTTGGGCGGCGTCAGCCCCAAGCGGGTCTCCCAGGGGCGGAAATGGCCCTCGACGGAATGCGGCGCCAGATCATGGGCGCCGGCCTTGCTCACGTCCTGCGGGAACAGCTTGTCGTGCGCCTCGTTCCAGACGTCCGGATGCTCCGATACGTAGGGAAGCCCTCCCCTCATCAGCTCGCTCTCGATGTACTCATGGGCCATCAGGGAGCGGAACTCCTTCAGGCCGGCGGCGTCGAGTTTGCCCGCGTGAGCGTCCTGCCAGATCTCCGCGATGTCGTCGCGTGGAGTGAAGAGCCCTCGCTTCGTGTCCAGCGGGCCGACCGCCACCGTGTGCTGCTCCCGGAACAGGTGGGACTTGACTTGGCGGAGGACGGACGGGTCGATGCCGGTGTTCTCGGAGATCTTCGGGAGGTCGACCTTGTTGGGGGTCGCGCGGACCTTCTCGTACACCCCGCCGGCGAACTCCGACGGCTCATGAACCCATCCGGCGCCGCCCCAACCCTCGGTGTCGGGGAACGGAGTCTTGCTGCTCCCGGGTGCGGCGGCGCCGCCGACGGCGCCGAGGACGAGGTCCAGCGGCATGACCGGGCCGGTCTTGAAGGCGGTGTCGTAGCCGTAGGTGAGGCCGGCGCCGGTGACCATGCGGCCGGGGAGGGTGTCGGCGGCGTTGGCGACCTTGGCCAGGCCGGCAAGGGCGACGGAGGCGCTCTCCGCGCGTTCGGCGGCGTTGGCGACGACCCGGCCGCCGGCGCCGAGACCGGCACCGGCGCCGCCCATGATGCCGCCGGTCTTCTCGGCGTCGACGGCCTCCTTGAGGCTGTAGCCGCCGTCGTCGTAGAACTCGACGCGGATGGGCTGGGCGACGGCGACGTCCACGACGATCGCTTCGACGGCACCGAACACGACGCCGGTGAGGACGGTGGCGGCGATCATGGCGATGGTCTCGGAGACGGCTACGCCGAGGCCGGCGGCGGTGGCGACGATGCCCGCGGCAGCGGTGACCGCGACGCCTTCGGAGATTCCGACGGTGAAGAAGGCGAGCGCGGTGCCGGCGACCAGGGTCGCGCCGACGATCGCGGCCTCCTCCTCCAGCTTCTTGATCGCCTTGTCCACCTCGGCGGCGAAGTCGCGCAGGGCCTTGGCCAGGCTGCGGCAGGCGTCGGCGGTGTCGGGGAGCCAGCCCTTGCCCTTGCCCGCGCTGTCCTGGCCCCCGTAGTACTGGGCCCAGAACTTGCCGAAGGCGTCGATCGCCGGGCCGTGGTTGTTGGCGACGATCGCGGCCGCGGCCTGGTTGGTGGGCGCGGTGACGTTGTCGATGGCGGTGGCCATCGCCTCCCACGCGTCGGCGACCTTGCGGAGCTTGTCCGGATCGGCGTCGGGCCACCACATCCCGGTGAGCTTGCGGACGGCCTTCGCCGCCGTGGACTCACCCACCCGCCGCCCCCGTCCGGAAGGAGGCGGCGATCATGGCGTCATGTTCTTCCGCGCGTGGTTGTCGGCGCCGGTGTGGTTGTCGGCATGGACGACCAGACCGTCGTGGATGCTGGTGAGCCCCTTGACCAGGACGTCGAGCGCGGAGAGCACCTTGTCGTGCGGGCCGTTGTAGGCCTGGGCGAACTCGTTGCCCTGCTTGTCGCCGCCCCACGGGCTGCCGGCCTCGGTGAGGCTCTGCTTGAGCTTGTCGAGCGCTTCCTTGAGCGCCTTGCCCTGGTTCTCGAACGTCGGCGCGGCGTCCTTCAGGTCCCCCGGCCGGATCTTGAACTCCGGCCCGCCGGCTTTCGCCCCGTCATCCACCATGGTGTCTCCCCCGTCCCCCTCCGTATGACGTGCAATCAGGGAGAAGGGCCAGCGGGGTGGGTGGGCTTCTGATGGTTCGTGTGATGATGGACACTTTGCCATGGCCTGGCAGGTCGTTGGCCGGCCCTTGAGGTGGCGGCCCCTTGCGGTGGCCGGGTGTCAGCGGCGCCAGAAGCCGCGCTTCTTCGGGGTGACGAGCTGCACGACCGACGTGACGAAGAGTTCGGCGACGGGGGAGGGCCCCGGGCCGTGGTTGAGGTGGCTCTCGGTGGTCCACTCGCCGAGGACGGTGCCGGGGCTGCCGTCGAAGGGGTCGAGTGCGTGCTCCAGGGTCACGTAGCGGACGGTCCGGCTGCCCTGGGGGTGGACGGCGGCCACGAAGTGGGCCTCGGTGGCGCCGACCGGGCTGGGCAGGGTGACCAGCAGCATGTGGTGGCCGTCGACCGACAGGTGGCGGCAGTCGAGGCCGTGGGTGGGCAGGCGGTCCTCGGGCGGGAGGGTCCCGCCGAGGTCGTCCCAGATCTTGGTGACGACGGGCAGCAGGCTGCCGCCGTCCGGGGCCGGGGTGGCCACGCGCGGGCCGAACTCCAGTACCTGGCGGGCGAGCTCGCGGTGGACGAAGCGGTAGTGGTGGGGCCGGGGGTTCGTCATGGGCAACACCGTAGCGAACGGCTCGGAGCGGGAAGTCGGCCCGTCCGACTTCCCGCTCCGGTAGGCGAGTTGACCAGCTGTTTTGTGACATGACGATCCGTCAGAGTCCGTCATGGTCCGTCGGGATCTGTTCGGAGATCGACGGTCAGTGGCTGCCCTTGAGGTTGAGCACGACCACCCCGACGATCACCAGCGCGATCCCCAGCCACTGCACCCGCCCGAGCGACTCGCCGAAGGCGAGCACGCCGATCCCGGCGACCGCCGCCGTCCCGGCCCCCGACCAGACCGCGTAGGCGACCGAGACCGGGATGTGCTTGAGCGCGCGGCCGAGCAGCAGGAAGGAGAGCGCGTACCCGATGCCGACCGCCAGGCTCGGCCAGAGGCGGGTGAACCCGTCGGTGAGTTTGAGGCAGCTGGTGGCGCAGACCTCGCTCAGGATGGCGAGGGCGAGCAGGACGTAGGGCATGTCGGTGTCAAACCGCCGGGGCGGCGGTGAGCTTCCCGAGCAGCGCGAGGTCGGCCTGCTCCAGGCTGGCGAGCAGCGTGATCCGCTCCCCGTCGGGCATCGGCGTCGCGGTGGACGGCACGGCGAGCACGGCGCAGCCGGCCGCGCTCGCGGAGGCGACCCCGGTCGGGGTGTCCTCGACGGCGAGGCAGACGGCCGGGTCCAGGCCCAGCCGCTCGGCGGCGGCGAGGTACGGGTCGGGGGCGGGCTTGGTGCGCTCGGTGTCCTCGGCGGCCAGGGTGACGGCGAACCAGTCCCGGCCGATGGCGGACAGCACGAGGTCGACCACCCGGCGCGGGGAGGCGGAGACCAGCGCGGTGGGCACCCGGGCGTCCCGCAGCGAGGCGAGCAGGGCGAGCGCACCGGGGCGCGGCACCGTCTCGGCGGCGACCTTGCCGGCGAAGGACTCGCCCAGCCGGGCGGCGAGTTCGGCCTCGTCGAGGGTGGTGCCGCTGACCCGGTGGAGGTGGGCGGCGGTGTGCTCGACGGCCTGGCCGAGCACCTCGGGGGCGTCCTCGTCGGTGAGCGGGTGACCGAGCTCCTCGGCGATCTCGGCGGCGGTCTGCCACCACAGCTGCTCGGTGTCGACCAGGGTGCCGTCCATGTCGAAGAGGACGGCGGCGGGCAGGGCGGCCTCGGACGAGGCAGCGGATTCGGGCAGGACGGATTCAGGCATGGCGGTACCTTCGGTGGTTCTCAACGTCGGAGCAGGGACGTGCAAGGCTCTCAGGCCGGGCGGCGGTCCACCAGCACGGGGCGCTCGGGCAGGGTGAGCTCGGCGCGCGAGCCGGCCGGCAGCGCGGCGGTGGCCTCGGTGGGCAGGTCGGCCTTGACCTCGGTGCCGTCGTCGAGGCGGACGGTGAGCCGGGTGACGGCGCCCAGGAAGGACGCGGAGACCACCAGCGCGGGGCCGTCCTCGGCGGGTGTCAGGGTGACGTTCTCCGGGCGGACCAGCACCTGCAGCTCGCCGTCGGCCGGGATCTCGCCGTCCACCGTGTGGCGGCGGCCGAGCACCTCGACGCCGTCCGAGGTGCGGGTGCACGGGATGCGGCTCATGGTGCCGACGAACTCGGCGACGAAGGCGGTGGCCGGCCTGCCGTACAGCTCGGACGGGGTGGCGCACTGCTCCAGCCTGCCCGCGCGCAGCACCGCGACCCGGTCGGCCATCGACAGCGCCTCCTCCTGGTCGTGGGTGACGAACAGGGTGGTGATGCCCAACTCCTGCTGCAGGCGTCGGATCTCCTCGCGCAGCTGCAGCCGGACCTTGGCGTCCAGCGCGGACAGCGGCTCGTCGAGCAGCAGCACACGCGGCTGCAGGGCGAGCGCGCGGGCGAGCGCGATGCGCTGCTGCTGGCCGCCGGACATCTGGTGCGGGTAGTGCTCGGCGCGGTGCGGCAGGCCGACCAGCTCCAGCAGCTCCTGGGCGCGCTTGCGGCGGTCGGCCTTGCCGGCGCCGCGCATCCGCAGCCCGAAGGCGACGTTGTCCAGCGCGGTCAGGTGCGGGAAGAGGCTGTACGACTGGAACACCATGCCCGCGTCGCGCTTGTGCGCGGGGATCGCGGTGATGTCCTCGCCGTCGACCAGGACCTCGCCCGAGTCGTGCTGCTCGAAGCCGGCCAGGATGCGCAGCGCGGTGGTCTTGCCGCAGCCGGACGGGCCGAGCAGGGCGAGCAGTTCGCCGGGGTGGACGGTGAGGTCCAGGCCGTCGAGGGCGGTGGTGGCGCCGAACGAGCGGCGCAGCGAGCGGAACTCGACGGTGGCGCTGCCGGGGGCGAGCGCGACGCCGGTGACGGGGGCGGTGGCCGTGGTCATGGCTGGTGACTCCTGGAAAACGTGGGGCGGTTCAGGACCGTACGGGCGGTGCGCTCAGGAGCGCGCGGCCTTGCGGCCGCGGCCGACGGCGGACATCAGCAGCAGGACGACCCAGACGATCAGCAGGCTGAGCATCGAGACCGCGACGGACATCTGGCCGTCGCTCTTGCCGTTGGAGTTGATCCACACCGAGAAGGGGGCGAAGCCGAGGATGGAGGCGGTGGTGAACTCGCCGAGCACCAGGGCGACGGTGAGCACGGCCGCGTTCAGCAGGGCGCTGCGCAGGTTCGGCAGGACGACGGTGAACACCGCGCGCAGCCAGCCGGCGCCGCAGTTGCGGGCGGCCTCGACCAGGGTGACGACGTCCACGCCGCGCAGCCCGGCGTCGATCGCCCGGTAGGCGAAGGGCAGCGCCATCAGCACGTACGCGATGACCAGGACGATCGGGAAGTCCGGGTTCTGGATCGCCACGATGGTCTGGAACAGCGGGGTGTCCTGCAGGTAGTCCGGGCCCCAGCGCAGTACGCCGATGATGCCGGTGGTGAGCGCCACCACCGGGACGACCAGCGGCATCGAGCACATCACCTCGATGACCGGGCGCAGTCTGGGCGCGCCGAGCCGGGCGGCGAGCATCGCCGGGACGAGCAGGAGCAGCAGCACCGCGACGGTGACGCCGGCCAGTTCGAGGCTGAGCACCAGGCTGTCGGTGAAGCCGGGGGCGTTCAGCAGCTCGGTGTAGGCGCGGAAGGTGGTGCCGCCCTTGTTGTCGTCGATGCTGAACCACAGCGAGGCGGCCATCGGCACGGCGAAGTAGACGGCGCAGACCAGCAGGACCAGGCCGCGGCCGAAACGGATGCGATCGATCAGGCGAGCCACTTGGCACTCCGGCGCTGAAGGGGCAGGTACACGGCCATCACCAGGCAGGCGACCACGATCATGTCGAGGCCGAGGGCGAGGGCGAGGTTGCCCTGGCCGACCAGGACGTTGCCGGACAGTGCGTCGCCGATCTGCATCGAGATCAGCGGCACCGAACTGCCCACCATGGCCTCGGCGGTGGCGTACGCGGCGAAGGAGGCGCCGAACAGCAGCACGAAGCCGCCGAGCAGCGAGGGCAGCAGGACGGGCAGCGCCACGTGCCGCCAGTACTGCAGGGAGGTGGCGCCGTTGTTGTAGGCGGCCTCGCGCCACTGGACGCGCAGGCCCTCCAGGGCCGGGGTGATGGTGATGACCATCAGCGGGACCAGGAAGTAGAGGTAGACCACCGAGAGGCCGGAGAAGGTGTAGAGGCTCCAGCCGTGCTTGGTCAGGCCGAGCTTCTTGGTGACCTCGCCGGAGTTGCCGAGGGTGGCGACGAACATGAAGGCGAGCGGCACGCCGCCGAAGTTGGCGAGCACGCCGGAGGCCGACATCACCGCCTCGCGGAACATCCGGAACCGGGAGGTCGCCACGGCCTGGGCCAGCGGCAGGCCGACCACGGTGGCGATCAGCGCGGTCAGCAGCGAGAGCTTCACGCTGCCCCACAGGGCGGTCCAGTAGGCGCCCTGGAGGGAGCCGGTCAGGTTGGCGGTGGTGAAGGTGCCGCCGCCGTCGGGCGCGTCCGAGGAGGTGGTGAACGCGCCGATGGCGATCGCCACGGCCGGCAGGCCGAAGCCGATCACGAAGAACAGCAGGAGGGGGAGGGCGGCGAGCCAGGCTCGGCTGCCGCCGGCCCGGCGCTTGCCGGGGCGGGGGGCCTTGGCGGCCGTGGTGACGGGGGTGACGGAGCCGGCGATGGCGCCTCCGCCGCTCTGGGCGGCGGAGGCGGAGGCCGGCACCGGGGTGGGTGCCGTGGTCATCTCAGGTCAGCCCGCGATCGCCTTGGCCCAGTTCTCGGTCACGACCTTCTTGGCCGCGTCCGTCTGGTCCTGGGTCGGGAAGGTGGTGAAGGGCTTCTCGACCGGCGGGAGCTTGGCCGAGGCGGCCGCGTCCAGGGTGCCGGCGGCCTTCATGGCGTCGAACAGCGCCGGGGTGGCGTAGCCGCCGAGGAAACCGTTCTGGCCCTGGGCGCTGTAGAGGTACTCCTCCCACAGGCGGGCGGCCGCCGGGTGCGGGGCGTCCTTGTTGATCGCCTGGTTGTAGTACTGGGCGTAGGAGCCGTCCGACGGGATGGCCACCTGCCAGTCGATGCCCTTGTCCTTGAACTTGTCGGCGTAGCCGGCGTTCAGGTACGACCAGTCGATGCTGATCGGGGTCTCGCCCTTCTCGATGGTCGCCGGGGTGACCTCGACCGGGTTGAAGTTGCCGGTCTGCTTGACCTTGCCGAAGAAGTCGATGCCCGGCTGGATGTTGTCCAGCGAGCCGCCGTTGGCGAGCGCGGCCGCGTACACGGCGCCGAAGGCGGCACCGGCCTTGGTCGGGTTGCCGTTCAGGGCGACCATGCCCTTGTAGTCGGGCTTCAGCAGCTCGGCGAAGGTCTTCGGGCAGACG
Source organism: Kitasatospora sp. NPDC051164 (assembly GCF_044455625.1). Classification (NCBI taxonomy): domain Bacteria; kingdom Bacillati; phylum Actinomycetota; class Actinomycetes; order Kitasatosporales; family Streptomycetaceae; genus Kitasatospora; species Kitasatospora sp. NPDC051164. The sequence continues at coordinate 21,354 of NZ_JBITFB010000029.1, forward strand.
GACACCTTCTTGGCGTCGCAGCCGATCGACATGTAGCCGCCGTAGTCGTTGTAGCTCAGGCCGTTGGCGTCCTTCATGGTGGCCGGGATCTTGTCGAAGTCGGTCACCTTGTAGGGGGCCAGCAGGCCCTGCTTGCCGGCGCTGATCGCGAAGGCGGAGCCGAGGTCGACGACGTCGGGGGCGCGGTCCTGGCCCTTGCGGGAGGTGACCGCGTTGATCTCGTCCTGGCTGGAGCCGTCCGGGTTCTCGTCCTCGATCTCGATGCCGTACTTGGCCTTGAAGTCGTCCATCAGCTTGCCGTAGTTCGCCCAGTCGCGCGGCAGCGTGATGACGTGCAGCTTGCCCTCCTTCTTGGCGGCGGCGACCAGGCCGTCCATGCCGCCGAAGTCGGCGACCGAGGTGGCGGTCTTGGCGTTCTTGCCGCCCGCGGCGTCGCCGGACTTCGAGGAGGAGCCGGCGGAGCCGCAGGCGGTGAGGGAGAGCGCGGCAGCGGTCAGGACGGCCGCGAAGGCGGCGGAGCGGGCGCGGTGCACGGACACGGGTCAGTCTCCTGAGAAGGGGGAACTGCGAGTGGGCGTCTCGATCGGGGGATCTGGCGAGTGGCGGTCCGGAGTCGTTTCCGGAGTCGTTTCCGGAGTCGTCCGGGCTACGGGGGCTGTTCGGAACCGTCCGAGTTGACTAGCCAACTTCGCTGACGGGGGTAAGTACGCCGCAGTCCGGTGACGGGAAGGTGAACAGACGGCCCAGAACCGGGGTCGGCTGCGGGAACGGTGGAATCCGGCCACCGGAGCGTGATCCGTTCGGTGCCATGCTTCGAAAGCGCAGCGGGATAAGGTCGGGCTGTCCGCGCCGGTACGGCTGCGCAGGACACTGCCCCAGGAGGGACATTGACTGACGTGGCAACCGAGCCCCAGCGCCCCGCCGCGACCGAGCCCCAGCGCCCCGCCGCGACCGAGCCCCAGCGCCCCGCCGCGACCGAGGAGCGAACCTCCGGAGCCCTGTACCGGAAGGTGGCCGCCGACCTGCGCGAGGCCATCACCACCGGCGCGTACGGCGAGGCCGGCCGGCTGCCCGCCGAAGGCGCGCTGGCCGAGCAGTACGGCGTCTCCCGAGGCACCGTCCGCCAGGCGCTCGCCGTACTGCGCTCCGACGGACTGGTCACCTCCCGCCGCGGCACCCGCCGGGTCGTGCTCGGCGGCGCCCGGGTACAGAGCTTCTCCGAACTGCTCAGCTTCACGCACTGGGCCTACTCGATGGGCGAGGAGCCCGGCGGCATCCTCGACTCGCTGGTGCGCCGCCCGGCCGACGCCGCCGAACGCGAGCAACTGCGCCTGGAACCGGGCGCCGAGGTGTACGTGACGGTCCGACTGCGCACGCTCTCCGGCACGCCCGTGATGGTCGAGCGCACCGTCTACCCGCCGAGGGTCGGCGAGATCGTCGCCGAACTGCCCCCGGACGTGGTCTCCCACACCGAAGTCCTGCGCGAGCACGGCATCCTGTTCACCGACGCCGACCACACCATCGACATCGTCGCCGCCAACGCCGAGGACACCCGACTGCTCGGCTGCCGCCGGGGCAGCCCGCTGCTGCGCGAACGGCGCCGGACCACCGACCCGACGGGCACGCCCGTGGAATGGTCCCAGGACCGCTACCTGCCCGGGACGGTGGCCTTCAGCGTGCACAACTCCCTGGCCACCTCGGCTCTTTCGCGGCACGCGCGGGAGATGGACTGAGCCACCTCCCGTGGGCTCCGCGTGCTCCGTGCGCTCCGCGCGCTCTCCGGGGTCAGCGCATGAGGGAGGCGAGCAGCGGGCGGAAGTGTTCGAAGCCGGGGGTCGCGGCGCCGGCCACCTTCGCCTGCTCGTCCCAGCGCCGCACGGCCACCGCGTCCGTGGTGCCCGGGAGTTCGGCGAACTCGGCGGCCTGCCGGTCGGACATCGGGCCGCCCTGGCCGGCCAGCGTGTACTCGGAGGCCTCGGACAGCCGCTCCCGGTATCCGGGCTCGACCGCGCACAGGTAGCGCTTGGCGGCCACGTGCAGCCGGACCGGCTCGGTGACCTCCGGGCCGAACCAGCGGGCCAGCCAGTCGGCGCCGGTGTGGCTGTGCCGATTGTCATGACCCAGCATCAGATCCCTTCCCTGCAGGGCATCTTGGCCGTGCTCGTCAAAGAAGTGGCCGACGTCGTGCAGCAGGGCGGCGGCGACCAGGTGGTCCGGCGCGCCGGCGGCCTCGGCGGCAGCGGCGGCCTGCAGCATGTGCTCGGCCATGGTGACCTCCTCGCCCAGGTACTCCCCGGCGCCCTCGCCCGTGAACAGCCCGGCGATCGCGTCCAGGGCGGCGGTGCGGCGGTGCAGCACGGCGAGGGTGGAGGACAGCGAGTCCAGGTCGGCGTAGCAGCCCTGGAGGTGCCGGTGACCGTCCTGTCGGAACGCCGTACGGGCGTGCAGGAGACGGGTGTTGTCGAAGATCAGGCAGTCGCCGGGGCCGAGGCGGAAGGCGAGCTGCAACTCGGGGCGCAGGGTGATCGCGGCGAAGCGGCGGTAGGCGGCGTAGAAGGCTTCCCGGTCGCCTCCCCGGAGGGTGCCGATCGAGCGGTTGTTGAACCTGACCTCGCGGATCCGGCCGAGGGGGTCCACGTCGATCAGCGGACGGTCGGCACGCAGCTCGGTGCGGCGGTCGCGGAAGACGAAGGGGACGGGCGTACGGGTCAGCGTCGCGAAGTCCGCCGGTGACTCCGCCCGGAGGACCGCCGCCGCCTTGAACCCGTCCACCAGCCCGGAGTCCCCGCCGGTCGCCGAGTTCTCCAGGCAGTGCAGCAGCTGCAGCGTCGGCACCGGGTCGCGGTACGGGTTGTCGGTGTGCGGTGCGATCGCGGCGCTGGTGAAGGCGAGGTTGTTCGGGTCCGGCTCGACCCGGACGTCGAACAGCTCCCCGTAGTTGGTGACCCGGACGTACCCGAAGCTCTCCGCCACCCGCAGCACCTGCCCCGCCGAGACCGGCACCCCGCGCAGCACCGCGAACCCGCTGTGGCGGACGGCGCTCAGGACGGCGGCCTGCTCGGCGGGGTCGGCGAGGTACGCCGCCCACTCCGCCTCGGGGATGCCGCGGGCGAAGTCTCCCGCCGCCCAGAGCCGCTTGCCGTCCTCGGTGCGCCCGTCGCCCTCGTCCGCCTCGTCGAGCCATTCCGGCGCGTATCGGGACCGGTGCCCGTCCGACCAGAGCACCTTCAGGTGCCCGTCGGTCTCGGTGCTCGCCGCGATGCTCAGGTCCTCCGGCAGATCGCCGATCCGGAACAGCTTCTGCCCGTTCCGGGGATCCCGGCACTCGGCGCAGGGGCAGTTGTCGCGCAGCCAGTACGGCGGCAGCTCGGTCATCGGTGGTCTCCTCCTCGGCGGCAGCCCTGCCGGTAAAGTTGTATAGCCAACTCGGCCTCCGGCAGGAAGCCTGCCGCTCCCCGGTGAGTTCCGCGTGCCCGTCGGATGAACGTCCGGGGAACTGTCCGTCGAGACCGCCGCCAAATCTCTTGTGCCCATGGCCCCGACCTGCTCGGATATGCCGGTGCTCGATCAAGATCAGACCCCGCCCGGCGACGTCCTGGTGGACGTCACCCCCGCCGCCCCGACCCCGCCCCCACCGCCGCGCTCCCGCCGCAGGCTCTGGCTGACCCTGGCCGCACTCGGGGTCGCCGGAGTCACCACCCTCGCTGTGGTCTTCGCCGACAACATCGCCGCCTTCGGTGCGTACCGCTACAGCCCGCCGAAGGACTTCCTGGGGCTGCCGAGCGTCCCCGCGGAACGGCTCCCCAAGATCTCGCCGCTCCTGGCCGATGCGAAGGTCAGCGGCTACCAGGCCGCGGACAGGACGCGGACCGTCCTCCTGGCTGTTCGCGAGCTCCCCTCCATTGCGCCCTCGGCCGAGATCGACCACATGACCACACTGGCGAGCACCGGCCAGCACGTCGTGGGCCTGCGCACCGTCGATCCGGGTGACCGCGACGGCGTCATGAGATGCGGTCACGGCACCGACATGAAGAAGGCCGGGAAGCCCCAGGACCTCGGGTTCTGTACCTGGGTCGACGGCAGCATGGCGGCCATCTACATCGAGCACTACGACGACATCACGCTCGACAGCGACACCCTCGCCGACCACGCCCGCACGTTCCGCCACCTCGCCGAGGTCCCGTCCTAGCAGGGCCGGCGCCTCACAGCTCCAGCACCAGGACATCGTGCTCCGCCGCGCCCTCCCACGGAACCGCCGCGCCCACCCTGCGGTAACCCCACCCCCGATAGGCGGCCTGGGCCGCCGTCGCCTCCGGTCGGCTGTTCAGCATCACGCGCCGGCTCTCCAACCCGTCCACCAGCGCGCGGTGCATCGCGGTGGCGACGCCCCGCCTGCGCCAGGCGGGGCGTACGGCCAGCTCGAACAGGCCGAAGGTCCGCTTCCCGTCCTCGTGGCGAAGCTCCTCGGGGACGGGCACCGATCTCACCTTGGGGCCGCCGTGCGCCTGGGCCAGATCCCTGGCGGCAGTAGCCGCAGCCACTGCTTCCCAAGGGCGTCGCTGTTCGACGGCAAGCATGGACAGCTTGTCCAGTGATCTCACCTCCAGCAACGGATCGCCGATCAGCCGTGCCGAAGCCAGTGCCTCGGTGCAGGCCGCCCGGGCTTGCGCCGGGCGGCCTGCGTCGAACTCGATCCACCCGAGATGGGAGTGCAACGTGCCGGACAGCGTGTGCAACTCCCGCCCAACCCGTTCGAGATACGAACCGACGGTCATCGCCTTCTCGACCTGCCGCAGGACGTGCAAGGCCGCCTTCTGCGCGACCTTGCCGCCCTGGGAATGGTCAATGGCATAAAGGCCGGACACCTGTGACTGCAGGAACTGCACGTCCGAAGCCGCGATTCGCCGCCCCCGAACAGAAGGAAGGGCGGTGGCGCCCAGAATCGCGCCCACATCCACGACGAACTGTCGACGATCCACGTCCTCATGGTGCCCGCTCGCCGGGGCGCTGTGCGTCCTGGCCGATGACGCCGAGCTGATTGTGTCCGAGCTGGTCGGGAACGCCGTCAAGACGGGCTGCCTCACCTTCATGACGGTCAGGATCCGTCGGGTCGCGGCCCGAATCGTGCGGATCTCGGTGCGGGACGGCTCCCGCAGCATGCCGGTCCTCATCGAGGCGGGCGAGGACGAGGAATGCCACCGGGGCCTTGCCCTGGTCCACAAGCTCACGCGCGGCCAATGGGGTGTGACCCCGGACGAGTTCGGCAAGACGGTGCACGCCGATCTCCGTGTGCCGCCCGACTGATCCCCTACGCCGTCCATCCATGACAACCGCACCCCGGTCCTCGGCGGGCTAACGTCGGCGTGATGCCGAGCTGGGGGTCAGAACGTGATCTTTCCCGATGACGAGTCGCTCGCGGAGTGGTACGCGGCCCGGGCCGAGCGGGGCCGGCCGGAGGGGACGCGGGATGCCATCGTGCTCGTACCGGGGGACCGGCGGGAACGGCATCCGTTCGAGGACGTTCCGCGGCTGGTGGTGGAGTGGGACGGGCGGGTCTGGCGGCCGGTGGCGGTGGCGGCTGACTTCTCGGAGGCTTATCCGCTGATCGTGCGGCGGGGCGGGGAACTGGTCGAGGCGCAGGACGATACGCCGGTGGCGTTGTTGCGGAAGGGGAGCGGTCGTCATCGGCGGTCGCTTCCTCCGTCTGGCTGACAGGTGCGGGTCGGAGCGCGTTTTGGCGTGGGGGAGTTCGGCGTGTTGCGGCAGTGTCGGGATGGATTTTGTCCTGATAGGTGAGAGGCGGCCGGGCATGGCTCATGCCGATACGAATTCGAGTACGGGAGCCTCCGGGCATACCGGGCTCAAGCGCGAGGTCGGGGTCGCCGGGCTGCTGTGGGCCTCGGTCGGCGCGATCATCGGCTCCGGGTGGCTGTTCGGGGCGCAGAAGGCGGCGGTGGCGGCGGGGCCGGCGGCGTTGGTGTCGTGGGGGGTCGGCGCGGTGGCGATCATCCTGCTGGCGCTGGTGCACGCCGAGCTGGGTGGGCTGTTCCCGGTGGCGGGCGGGACGGCGCGTTATCCGCACTACGCCTTCGGCGGGTTCGCGGGGATGTCCTTCGGCTGGTTCACCTGGCTGCAGGCGGCGACGATCGCGCCGATCGAGGTGCAGGCGATGATCAACTACGCCCAGCACTGGTCCTGGGCGGACGGCCTGCTGAACAAGAACCTGACGCTCACCGCCGCAGGGTTCGTGGTCGCGGCCGCGCTGATGGGTGTCTTCGTCGCGATCAACTTCCTCGGCGTCAGGCTCCTCGCCCACACCAACAGCGTGGCCACCGTGTGGAAGGTCGCCGTCCCGATCCTGACCATCTTCGCGCTCGGGATCACCGAGTTCCACGGCTCCAACTTCAGCGTCCACGGCTTCGCACCCGACGGCGCCAAGGGCGTGCTCGCCGCGATCAGCACCAGCGGGGTGATCTTCGCGCTGCTCGGCTTCGAGCAGGCCATCCAGTGGGCCGGCGAGAGCCGCAACCCCCGGCGGGACATCCCGCGCGCCGTCCTGGGGTCGGTGGTGATCGGCACGATCATCTACGTCATGCTCCAGGTGGTGTTCATCGGCGCCCTGCCGCCGGACACCTTCGCCGGCGGCTGGGGCACGCTCACCTACCCCGGCATCAGCGGACCGTTCGCGGGCCTCGCCACCCTGATCGGCCTGGGCTGGCTGGCCACCGTCCTGTTCATCGACGCGATCATCTCGCCCGCCGGCACCGGGCTGGTCTACATGACCTCCAGCTCGCGGGTGACGTACGGCCTGAGCCGCAACGGCTACGCCCCACAGGCCCTGCAGTACACCGACAAGCGCTCGGTGCCCTGGCTGGGCCTGATCATCGCCTGGGTCGCCGGGGTGATCTGCTTCCTGCCCTTCCCGAGCTGGCAGCGGCTGGTCGGCTTCATCACCTCGGCCGTCGTGCTGATGTACGCGGGTGCGCCGCTGGCCTTCGGCGTGCTGCGCAAGCGGCTGCCGGGGATGGAGCGCTCGTACCACCTGCCCGGCGGCACGATCATCTCGCCGCTGGCCTTCGTGGTGGCGAGCCTGGTCATCTACTGGTCGGGCTGGGACACCCTGTGGCGCCTCGGCCTGGCGATCGTGATCGGGTACGTGCTGCTCGGCGGCTACTCCGCGTACGCCGCGTCCAAGGGAGTGCCGAACGCGCCGCGGATGGACTTCAAGGCGGGGCAGTGGCTGCCGGTCTACCTGGTCGGGATGGGGATCGTCTCCTGGCAGGGCACCTTCGGCGCGGGCTCGCAGGGGAACCTGCCGCTGTGGTGGGACATCGGCGTCGTGGTGGTGTTCTCGCTGGTCGTCTACTACTGGGCGCTGGCAGTCGCGCTGCCCACGGAGGAGATCGAGCGGAACATCCGGGGCGTCGAGGTGGTGGACGCCGGCGGGCACTGAGGCGTCCCGGAGCGGGTGCGGCCCCCGGAGGACGTCCTCCGGGGGCCGCAGTGCTGTGTCCTCAGGCGTCGACGGTCGCGCTCCAGGCGGCCTCGGCGGCGGCCAGGGCCGGCTCCGCGGCGGCGTTCGTGGCCGTCGCCAGGCCGGTGAGGCAGGCGCGGACGGTGTCCAGCGTGGCCGCCGGGCCGTAGTGGTTGATCCGGAGCATGGAGGCGGCCAGCGCGCCGCCGCCCGGCTGGACGGGCAGGGCCGGGTCGAGGCGGGCGGCGAGTTCTGCCGCGTGCAGGCCGTCCGGGATGCGCAGGGTGGTGGCGACCGGGGCGGCGTGGGCGTCCTCGGTGACGAAGGGGGTCAGGGTGCCGAGCGCGCGGACGCCGGCCCGGGTGGCGGCCGCGGCGGCGCGGTGGCGGGCGATGACGGCGGGCAGGCCGTCGGCGGCGATCCGGTCCAGGCAGGCGCCGAGCGCGAGCATCTCCAACTGGGCCGGGGCGTGCGGGAGTACGGCGCGACCGGCGTCGGTCCAGCGCTCCTTCCAGTCGAGCAGCGACAGGTAGGAGCGGCGCGGCGCGGCCGGGTTGGCGGCGATCCGCTCCCAGGCGCGCTCGGAGACCGAGACGGCGGACACCCCGGCCGGGCCGCCCATCGCCTTCTGGCCGCCGATCACGCACAGGTCGATGCCCCACGCGTCGGTGAGCAGCGGCTCGGCGGCGACGGAGGCGACCGCGTCGAGCATCAGCAGGGCGCCGTGCTCGCGGACCACGGCGCCGATCTCGGCGACCGGGTTGGTGTTGCCGGTGGCGGCCTCGGCGTGGACGAGCGAGACGAAGTCGATCGCCGGATCGGCGTCCAGGGCCTCGGCCACCTGCCGGGCGCTCACCGCGCTGTCGAAGGGGACGGCGAGGTCGACGACGGTCGTGCCGCAGGAGCGCAGCCAGTTGCCGAAGGTCTGCCCGTACGGGCCGGTGACGATGTTGAGCGCGGTGGAGCCCGGGTGCGCGGCGCCGCGGATCGCGGCCTCCAGGGGGAGGAGGGCCTCGCCCTGGGTGACGATGACGTCGGCCTCGGTGTGCAGCAGCGCGGCCACCTGGTCCTCGATCGCCGCGAACTCGGCGGCGCTGAGCGGGGGGAGGTCGAGGAAGGGACTCACGGCTTCACGGCCTTTCGCGGGGCTTTCGTCTACGGGGTGGTGGGTGCCGGAACGAGTGTGCCGCATTCTTGCTGCTTACACGTGGCGCCCCCCGTCGATAGAGTGCGGCCATGAGTGATGGTGCGGTGCTGCACGTGCGGGGTCGGGTGCTGGTCGGCCCGGAGGACGTCCGGGACGAACTCTGGGTGGTGGACGGCCGGGTGAGCTTCACCCGTCCGCCGTCCGCCGGGGACGTGCGCACGGTGACCGGCTGGGTGCTGCCGGGCCTGGTGGACGCGCACTGCCACGTCGGACTGGACGCGCACGGCGCGGTGGACGCGCAGACCAGCGAGAAGCAGGCGCTCACCGACCGTGACGCGGGCACCCTGCTGATCCGCGACGCGGGCTCGGCCGCCGACACCCGGTGGATCGACGAGCGCGAGGACCTGCCCCGGATCATCCGCGCCGGGCGGCACATCGCCCGCACCCGCCGCTACATCCGCAACTACGCGCACGAGATCGAGCCCGGCGACCTGGCCGCGTACGTCCGGGCCGAGGCCCGGCGCGGGGACGGCTGGGTGAAGCTGGTCGGCGACTGGATCGACCGCGAGCGCGGCGACCTCACCGCCTGCTGGCCCGGCGACGCGCTGGCCGAGGCGATCGCGGCGGCGCACGAAGAGGGCGCGCGGGTCACCGCGCACTGCTTCTCCGCGGAGTCCCTGCCGGACCTGCTGGCGGCCGGGATCGACTGCGTCGAGCACGCCACCGGGCTGACCGAGGAGCTGATCCCGGTCTTCGCCGAGCGCGGCGTAGCCATCGTCCCGACCCTGGTCAACATCGCCACCTTCCCGGACCTCGCGGCCGGCGGCGAGGCCAAGTTCCCGGCCTGGTCCGCGCACATGCGGCGGCTGCACGAGCGCCGGTACGACACCGTGGGCGCCGCGCACGACGCGGGCATCCCGGTGTTCGTCGGCACGGACGCGGGCGGCTCGCTGGCACACGGGCTGGTCGCGGACGAGGTGGCGGAGCTGGTGAAGGCGGGGCTGAGCCCGGCCGAGGCGCTGTCAGCGGCGAGCTGGGGTGCGCGGCAGTGGCTGGGGCGGCCGGGCCTGGAGGAGGGCGCGCCGGCGGACTTCGTGGTGTACGCGGAGGACCCCCGGGCGGACGTCCGGGTGCTGGCAGACCCGCGTCTGGTGGTGCTGCGGGGGCGGCCGGTCGGCTGACGGTCAACCGGTTGGTCGACCGGTTGGTCGGCTGGTTCGTCGGCTGGTTCGTTGACCGGTTGGTCCGGTTGCCGGGAGGGCTGCCGGGAGGGCTGCCGTGAGGGCCCTCCGGCGGGCCCTTGATCACATGATCATCCGCTGAACGCCCTGTCGGTGTAGGCCGATAGGGTGGCGACCATGGCACCGCGTCCACTGAATGAGATCGTCGAGCCCGGCTGGGCCACCGCCCTGGAACCCGTCGCCGGACGGGTCGCCGCGATGGGCGACTTCCTGCGCACCGAGCTGGCCGCCGGCCGCACCTACCTGCCCTCCGGCCCGAACGTGCTGCGGGCCTTCCAGCAGCCCTTCGCCGACGTGCGGGTGCTGATCGTCGGGCAGGACCCGTACCCGACCCCCGGCCACGCCGTCGGGCTCAGCTTCTCGGTGGCGCCGGAGGTGCGGCCGATCCCGGCGAGCCTGATCAACATCTACCGGGAGTACGGCACCGACCTCGGCCTGCCGCAGCCGTCCAACGGCGACCTCACGCCGTGGACGCAGCAGGGCGTGCTGCTGCTCAACCGCGCGCTGACCACCGCGCCGGGCAAGCCCGCGGCGCACCGGGGCAAGGGCTGGGAGGACGTCACCGAGCAGGCGATCCGGGCGCTGGTGGCGCGCGGGGGGCCGCTGGTGGCGATCCTGTGGGGGGCCGATGCCCGCAGGCTGCGGCCGGGGCTCGGACAGGTCCCGGCGATCGAGTCGGCGCACCCGAGCCCGATGTCGGCCGACCGCGGCTTCTTCGGCTCGCGGCCGTTCAGCCGGGCGAACGAGCTGCTGGTGCGGCAGGGGGCGCAGCCGGTGGACTGGCGGCTGCCGTAGGGGTGCCGCCCCTGTAGCAGAGTCGGGTCAGCCCGGAACGTCAATCTCACTCCAACGGGTGAAATGACGTTCTGTGTTGCAGATGTGACGGATTGTTCGAGAAGACTGGCGGCTCATCGTTTCATCTGTGTGGGGGTACCGCCATGTCTTCTCGCCGAATTGTTTCCGCAACCGCCGTCGTGCTGGTGAGCACCGCCCTCACCGCCGGGCCCGTCCAAGCGGCTCCTGTCGCTCCTGCCGCCCCGGCTGCTTCGGCCGTCCCGTCCACCGCGCCCTCCCCGGGCAAGGCGCGCGCCGTCACCGCCGAACTCGCCCTGGACGTCAAGCTGTTGAACAACGCCGTGGACGTCCCGGTGAACATCGCGCTGAACAAGGTGGAGTCGCCGGCCCAGAGGGACGGCTCCGTACTCACCGCCACTGTGGACGGCGTCGACCAGCAGGGTCCGGTCACCCTGGTCAAGGCGGACGTCGGCAAGTCCGTGACCCGCGTCGACGCCAAGGGCGCCGCGGCCTCCGTCAAGCTGGTCAACGCCGACGTGCACGCCCCCGGCCTGCCCGCCACCGCGCTGCTCGGCCTGGAGGCCATGAGCGCCGAGGTGACCTGCCCGGTGGACGGGCCGCCGACGGCGGACGTGGTCGCGCCTGCCAAGCTGACCGTGCTCGGCAAGCCGGTCACCGTCGGCCTGTACGGGCCGACCAGGGTGGACGTGCCGCTGATCGGCAGCGTGTCGGTGGAGTTCTCCAAGAAGACCACCACCACGACCACCGCCGCCGCCTCGGCCCTGGAGGTGCAGGTGGAGGTGAACCCGCTGAACCTGAACGTCGCCAAGGTCACCGGGAAGGTCACCGTCGCCTCGGTGGGCTGCGAGAAGCCCACGGCGCCGTCGGCCGGCCCGTCCGCCGTGAACACCCCGAACGCCCCGAGCACCGCGCCCACCGCCCAGCCGGTGGCCGATGCCACCACCTCGCGCGCCGCCGTCCCGCAGGCCGGGGCGGTGAGGTCCGCGCAGCCGGAACGGCTGGCCACCACCGGCGGCAGCAGCGCCACCGGCCCGCTGGCAGCCGGGGCCGCGGCCCTGGTCGCGGGCGGGGCGGCCGCACTGTGGGCCACCCGGCGCCGCCGGGCCGCGCACGCCCGACGGCCCTGAGTCGGCGCGGTGTCGGGGCGGTGTCGGGGCGCCAGGAACGCCGCAGTACCCGGGCACCGCAGGCACCGGAGGCACCGCGCGACGCGGGAGTGCCACCCCCGGCACTCCCGCACCGTGACCGTGCCAACGCGGACGGTTGGTTCACATGCGCGTTACATGAGAGGAACAACCGGGAAACGGCGGCTTGCGACGCTACGCGGGCACCCACCACCCAGTAACGCGAGGGACAAGCCGTGGCAATCAAGGCCGAGTACATCTGGATCGACGGCACCAAGCCGACCGCGAAGCTCCGTTCCAAGACTCGCGTCCTGCCGAACGCCGACAAGATCCCGACCTGGGGCTTCGACGGTTCCTCGACCAACCAGGCCGAGGGCCACGCCTCGGACCGCGTGCTGGACCCGGTGAAGGTTGTGCCGGACCCGATCCGTGGCGGCGACAACATCCTGGTCCTCTGCGAGGTCCTGGAGACGGACGGCACCCCGCACGAGTCCAACACCCGCGCGCTGCTCCGTGAGGTGCACGAGAAGTTCGCCGCTCAGGAGTCGATCTTCGGCATCGAGCAGGAGTACACCTTCTTCAAGGGCTCCCGCCCGCTCGGCTTCCCCGAGGGCGGCTTCCCGGCCCCGCAGGGCGGCTACTACTGCGGCGTCGGCGCCGAGGAGGTCTTCGGCCGCGAGATCGTCGAGCTGCACCTGGACCGCTGCATCGACGCCGGCCTCGCCATCTGCGGCATCAACGCCGAGGTCATGCCCGGCCAGTGGGAGTTCCAGATCGGCCCGGTCGACTCGCTGACCGTCTCCGACGACCTGTGGATCGCCCGCTACCTGCTCTACCGCACCGCCGAGGAGTTCGGCATCGACGCCACCCTCGACGCCAAGCCGGCCAGGGGCGACTGGAACGGCGCGGGCGCCCACACCAACTTCTCCACCCGGGCGATGCGCGAGGGCTACGACGCCATCATCACCGCCTGCGAGTCGCTCGGCGCCTCCCAGGAGAAGGTGCTGGAGCACGTCAGCCAGTACGGTGACGACATCCAGTCCCGCCTCACCGGCAAGCACGAGACCGCCCCGTGGAACGTCTACAGCTACGGCGTCTCCAACCGCGGTGCCTCCGTCCGCATCCCGTGGCAGGTCGAGGTGGAGCAGAAGGGCTACATCGAGGACCGCCGCCCGAACGCCAACATCGACCCCTACGTGGTCACCCGCCTCCTGATCAACACCTGCTGCGAGGCCCTGGAGAAGGCCGGCCAGGTCTGATCCACCGCCCCAGAGGCACGCACGACGCCCGCAGGCCCTCCCCCGCCGGGGAGGGCCTGCGGGCGTTCGCGCACTCGGGCGTCGGCGGGCTTCCCGGCTGCCGAGGCGTGGCACCCGGGGGTGGCCGGGGTGACGGTCGCAGGATCGTTGAACTCGGTTGGCCACTGTGACGCCCAGCACGGCCGGTACGCCCGGCACGCCCGGTGCACGCGGCCGGAGGGCGGCGGCAGGTGGCAGGCGGAAGGTGGCAGGCGGGCAGGCAGGCAGGGCCCGATCGTGACCGGCAAATCGCTGGTCAACCGCCCTTGCCGGACCGAGAATTCATGGCATGACCCAGCAGCCGCTACTCCTCCTCGACGTGGACGGACCGCTCAACCCCTTCGCCGCGCCGAAGCGGCGGCCGGACGGCTACCGCACCTACCGGCTGCTGCCCGGCTGGTGGGTCGCGAAGCAGGAGCGGCAGGCGGCCGCGCAGGCCAGGCTGGCGACGCGCGCGAAGCACGCGAAGCGCCCGGCCGGCCGGGTCAAGCCGCTGCGGGTGTGGCTGAACCCGGCGCACGGGCCCGAGTTGCTGGCGCTGCCGTACGAACTGGTGTGGGCCACCGGGTGGATGAGCGAGGCGAACACCCACATCGGGCCGCACATCGGGCTGCCCGAACTCCCGTACATCCGCTGGACGGAGATGTTCGGCGAGGATCCGGACGGGCTGCACTGGAAGACCCGGGACGTGGTCGCCTGGGCGGCCGGGCGGGCCTTCGTCTGGGTGGACGACGAACTCGGCCCGCAGGACGCCGAGTGGATCGCGGCGAACCACCCGGGACCGGCGCTCACCCTGCACGTCAACCCCCGCATAGGCCTGCTGGCCGACGACTTCGCGGCCCTGCGGGAGTGGGCGGCCGCCGCATGACCGGGCAGCCGCTGCTCCTCCTCGACGTGGACGGACCGCTCAACCCCTACGCCGCGCCCAAGACCCGTCGCCCGGAGGGCTACCGGACCCACCGGCTGCTCCCCGAGTCGTGGGTGGCCCGCCACGCGCCGCAGCCGCGCGGGCGGGTGAAGCCGCTGCGGGTGTGGCTGAATCCGGCGCACGGGCCGGAACTGCTCGCGCTGCCGTACGAACTGGTGTGGGCGACCACCTGGATGGACGAGGCCAACACCTTCATCGGGCCGCGCATCGGGCTGCCCGAACTCCCGTACATCCCTTGGACGGAGATGTTCGGCGAGGATCCGGACGGGCTGCACTGGAAGACCCGGGACCTGGTCGCCTGGGCGGCCGGGCGGCCGTTCGTCTGGGTGGACGACGAACTCGGCCCGCAGGACATCGAGTGGATCGCGGCGAACCACCCGGGACCGGCCGTGGCGCTCTGGATCGATCCCCGGTTCGGCCTGCGCGAGCTGCATTTCGAGGCGCTGCGGGAATGGGCGGAGGAGGAGCAGTGAGCGGTACCGGCATGCGCGTCGGGGGTGGCATCGGCACGGTCGAGCGGCTGCGGCGCTACCCCGTGAAGTCCCTGCTGGGGGAGGAGCTGGACGCGGCCGACATCACCGGCCGGGGGCTGGCCGGTGACCGGGAGCGCGCGCTGCTCGACCTGGCGACCGGGCGGGTGGCCAGCGCCAAGCACCCCCGGCTCTGGTCGGGCCTGCTCGGGTACGCGGCGGCGGCCACGGCGGACGGCGGCGTGGCGATCACCGGTCCGGACGGGCGCGGCGCGGACGAGGCGGAGCTGTCCGAGGCGCTCGGCCGCAAGGTTGCGCTGGTCGCCGAACGCCCACCCGGCGCGACGGTCGAGCGGGCCGTGCCGGAGGAGGTGCTGGCGCACGGCATCGCGGCCGAAGTCGACGTCACGGTCAACGAGTTGGGCCGCGCCGCGCCCGACGGCGGGTTCTTCGACTTCGCTCCGCTGCACCTGATCACCACCTCGACACTGCGCGCCACCGGCTCCGAGGCCGAACGCTACCGGCCGAACCTGGTGATCCGCACCGAGGGTGAGGGCTTCGTCGAGAACGCCTGGGTGGGGCGGGAGCTGGCCATCGGCCCGACGCTGCGCCTGCGCGTCCTGGCGGCCACCCCGCGCTGCGCCGTCCCCACCCTGCGGCACGGCCCGCTGCCCCGCCGTACCGAGGCCCTGCGCATCCCGGCCGAGCGGAACCGGGTGGTCCCGCTGGAGGGCATGCCGGAGCTGCCCTGCGCGGGGGTGTACGCACAGGTGCTGGTGCCCGGGCGGATCCGGACGGGCGACGAGCTGAGGCTGGAGGGGCTCAGGCTGGAGGAGAGTGGCTGAAGGAGCTGAGGCTGAAGGAGCGGGGCTGAACGAGCTCAGGTTGAACTGAGTACTGCCCCAAGGGCCTTGAGGAACCGGTCGGTGGTGTCCTGGTCCCGGACGGCGATCCGCAGCCACTCCTCGCCGAGCCCCGGGAAGGTGTCGCCGCGCCGGACGGCGAAGCCGTGCTCGCGCAGCCGCTCCCGGACGGCCGCCGCGTGCGGCAGCCGGACCAGCACGAAGGAGGCCGCCGGTTCTCCGTACATCCGCACCTGCGGGAAGGCGGCCAGGCCCTTCACCAGGTGGTCGCGCCAGAGGACGAGTTCGGCGGCGGCCCGGTCCGCTTCGGCGAGCGCCGCCGGGCCGCTGCAGGCCTCGGCGGCGGCCAGCGCCGGGGTGGAGACCGGCCAGAGCGGCTGGGCGGCGGCGAGTTCGGCGATCAGTGGCGCGGGCCCGAGCACATAGCCGATGCGCAGCCCGGCCAGCCCCCAGGTCTTGGTGAGGCTGCGCAGGACGACGACCCGGCCGGGCAGGTCCCGCACGGAGGCGAGGGACTCCCGCTCGCCCGGCACGGTGTCCATGAACGCCTCGTCCACCACCAGGGTCCGCCCCGGCCGGGCGAGCGCGGCCACGGCCTCGGCCGGGTGCAGCACGGAGGTCGGGTTGGTCGGGTTACCGAGGACGACCAGGTCCGCCTCCTCGGGGACGGCGCCGAGTCGGAACCCGTCCTCGGGGGAGAGCAGTGCCCGGTGTACCCGGTGGCCGGCATCCCGCAGTGCCGCCTCCGGTTCGGTGAACTGCGGGTGTACGACCACGATGTGACGGGATGTCAGAGTGCGGGCCAGCAGGACGAAGGCCTCCGCCGCACCCGAGGTGAGCAGCACCTCCTCGACCGGGCGGGCGTGCCGGGCGGCCACCGCGGCGCGGGCGGTGCTCTGGTCGGGGTAGGCGGCGAGGTCGCCGAGGGTGGCCGCGAGGCGCTCGCGCAGCCAGGTCGGGGGCGTGCCGGTGCGGACGTTGACGGCGAGGTCCACCAGGCCGAGACCATCGGCGCGGACCTCGGCGTCGCCGTGGTGGCGCAGGTCGGGTTCGGGGGCGGTCACGCGGGGTCTCCCTGGTACTGAGTGGGGTGGGCGGAGGCGGTGGTGGCGCCGGCCGTGCCGTCGGCGGTGACGGCGGGCGGTCCGGGCAGGCGGTGGAGCTCGTACGGGCCGGGCGGCACGGTGAGTCCGGCGCCGTCGCCGAGGACGACCAGTGCGACGGTGTGTCCGTGGGCGGCGAGGTGCGCGGCGGCTCCGGCGGGGTCCAGGGGTGCCCCGGAGCCGTCCGCCGTCGTCCCGGCGGCGACGTCCACCGCGATCCGCCGGGTCGTCGGCCGGAGCAGCCCGGCCACCGCCTCGGCTGCTGCGAGCTTCTCGACCGCTGCGAGCGTCTCGAACGCCTCGGGTGTTCCCACTACCGCCGAGGCGCCGCGCAGTTCGGCGAGCGCGCCCGGCGTCGGCAGATCGGGATCGTCTGACCCGAGGCCGACCAGGGCGAGCCGCCCGCGCAGCGTCGCCCGGGCGATCGCCACCGTCGCGGTCGCCGACTTCCGCTTGGCGACCACGAGCCGGCCGCCCGGCGCGCCGGCCAGCGCCGCCGCCTCGGCGACGCTCGCCGTGCCGACGGCCGCCCCGACCGCCTCGGACGGGTTCGGCACCGCCACCTCCGCCAGCTCCTCCGCCGGGTACTCGTCCACCGGCACCCCGCCGAGGCAGAACGCGGCCCAGCGCACCGCCGGGTGGTCCGCCTTGCCGGCCACCGTGGCCAGCCGGGCCACCGCCGAGCGGGCCAGGCCGGCCTCCACGAGCGTGGCCGCCAGCAGCCGCATCGCCTCGGTCCGCCCGGCACCGCCGGTGGCGCCGATCCCGACGACGAGGGTGCGCGGGAGCACCAGCACGTCGCCGTAACCCGGGTCCTCCCGGTCGGTGACCCGCAGGATCGGGGCGTCCTCGGGCAGATCGGCTGTCTCGGGCGCGTCGGCCGCCTCGGGCACGTCGGCCGGCTCGGCCCGGACCCCCGGGGGCGGCCCTGCCGGTGGCGCGTGGCCGGTGGGGACGGGGGTGACACCGAGGGCGGCCGCCACCTCGACGGACAGCTCCTCCGCGGCGTCCCCGCCGGCCATCGGGATCACCCAGCGCCGCTGCGGGTCCACGCAGAGCAGGGCGGTGCCGCGCGGAAGGTCGACGAGGCCGCCGGTCAGCAGGGAGACGACGGTCGGGAGCGGGGCGACGGCGACCACGAACCGGTACCGGAGGAGGGCGAAGTCCAGGACGTCGGGCGGCTGGGAGCAGTTGCCGCGGTAGGCCTGGTGGACGTGGCTGCTCTCCGGCCAGCGCGCGTGCAACTCGTCGGCGAGCGGGCGGCCCGGCCCGTCGATGGCGACCAGTCCGATCACGTACCGCACTCCTTGCCGTTCCCGGCCCTCCGGCAGCGGGCCCCCGCGATCCCACCACGGGCGGCCGGAGGGGGTCAATCGCGGAGGGTGTGACGCGGCTCAAGCCGTGCATACAGGGCCGCGCAGGGCCGTACAGGTCGTACAGGTCGTGCAGCCGGGCCCGACGGCCGAGGGGGAGACAGCTGTTCGTCTGTTCTTCACCTGTCTTGTGCCGTACACGACACCGGCGCGATCCTACTGTTCTCGGCGCTCCAGCCAGGCAGCCCGACGCACGGAGGACCCATGGCCTTCGCACGACCCCGCACCCCCGGAACCCCCACCCCCCACCGCCCCCAGCGCAGACTCCGCACGGCCCGCCCGCTGACCGCCCTCGCCGCCGGGCTCGGCCTGATCGCCGGCTCGCTCGGCCTCTGGGCCGCGGGCGGCAGCGCGGCCGCCGACACCGCCCTCGCCGACACCGCCACCGGCCTGCCCGCGCCGGACCACGTGGTCGTCGTCGTCCTGGAGAACCACGCCTACTCGCAGGTCATCGGCAGCTCCAGCGCCCCGTACATCAACGGCACGCTGGTGGCCGGCGGCGCGCGGCTGACCCAGTCCCACGCGCTCACCCACCCCAGCCAGCCCAACTACTACATGCTGTTCTCCGGCAGCTCGCAGGGCATCGTCGACGACAGTTGCGTGGACGTCGGCGCGCTGCAGGGGCCCAACCTGGCCTCCGAACTGCTCGCCGCCGGCCAGACCTGGGCCAGCTACAACGAGGGCCTGCCCGCCCAGGGCGCCACCGACTGCCGCGTCGACAACTACGCGCAGAAGCACAACCCGTGGTTCGGCTTCGGCAACGTGCCCACCGACAGCGCCTACGGCATGGACGCGTTCCCGGCCGACTACAGCACCCTGCCCAAGGTCTCCTTCGTCGTCCCGGACCTCTGCGACGACATGCACGACTGCTCCGTCGGCACCGGCGACTCCTGGCTGCAGAGCAACCTCGACGCCTACGCGCAGTGGGCGAAGAGCCACAACAGCCTCCTCGTCGTCACCTTCGACGAGGACAACAGGCTGTCCGGCAACCGCATCCCGACCCTGGTCTACGGCGCCCACGTCGCCCCCGGCAGCAGCACCGCCACCACCTACAACCACTACGACGTGCTGCACACCCTGGAGGACCTGGCCGGCCTCGACGCCCACGCGGGCAACTCGGCCGGCGCCGTCGACATCACCGGCATCTGGAACTGACGCCCGTGTACGTCGCGGACTCCCGCAGCTCGAAGGCGCCCGCCGCACCGGCCACCGGCCCGGTGCGGCGGGGCGCCGTCCCCGGCACGGTGCTCGCCCTCGGCGCCGTCAGCCTGGTCACCGACGTCTCCTCCGAGATGGTCACCGCCGTCCTCCCCCTCTACCTGCTCACCGGGCTCGGCCTCTCCCCACTCGGCTTCGGCCTGCTCGACGGCATCCAGAACGGCTTCAGCGCCCTCGTCCGCCTCGTCGGCGGCCACCTCGCCGACCGCCGCGGCCGCGACGGCGCCGCCCGGCACAAGGCCGTCGCGGCCGTCGGGTACGGGCTCTCCGCGCTCTGCCGGCCGCTGCTGCTGCTCGTCCACACCGTGCCGCTGATCGGCGCGGTGATCGCCGTCGACCGCACCGGCAAGGGCCTGCGCACCGCACCCCGGGACGCGATGATCTCGCTCGCCACCGAACCCGCCCACCGCGGACGGGCGTTCGGCGTACACCGGGCGATGGACACGGCCGGCGCCCTGCTCGGACCGCTCACCGCCTTTCTGGTGCTGCGACTCGCCGGCGGCCCGCTGCTCGCCGACGGCGGCGAACGGCACGGCTACGACGCGGTGTTCACGGTCAGCTCCTGCGTCGCCGCCCTGGGCGTCCTGATCCTGCTGCTGTTCGTGCCGAACCGGCAACGATCCGACGATCCGTCAACTGTGGCTCCCTCGATGCGTGACAGCCTCACCCTGCTGCGCCTTCCCGGGCTCCGGCGGCTCGCCCTCTGCGCCGTCCTGCTCGGGCTGACCACCGTCAGCGACTCCTTCCTCTACCTGCTCATCCAGCGCCGGCTGGGCCTGTCCGTCACCCTCTTCCCGCTGCTGCCGCTCGGCACCGCCGCCGCCTTCCTGCTGCTCGCCGTCCCGCTCGGCGCGCTCGCCGACCGGATCGGCCGCCACCGGCTCTTCCTCGCCGGACACGGCGTGCTGCTGCTCGCGTACGGGCTGCTGCTCTCGCCGCTGCGCGGACTGCCGGCGGTGATCTGCGTCCTGGCGCTGCACGGCGCGTTCTACGCGGCCACCGACGGCGTGCTCGCCGCCGCGGCCGCCGACGCCGTACCGGCCGAGCAGCGCGGCGCCGGGCTCGCCCTGGTCGGCACCGGGCAGGCGCTGTCCCGGTTCGCCTGCTCGCTGCTGTTCGGCGCGCTGTGGGGCGCGGTCGGCGGCCCGGCGGCGCTGGGCTGGTCGACGGGGGCGCTGGCGCTGTGCGTGCTCGGCGCGGCGGCGGTGCTGCGCCCGTCCGAACCCCTGGCCGTGGCCGACGGCGGACCTGCCGGACCTGCTGCTGACTGCGATGCCGCACCCGTCGCCGCCGAGGAGAGCTCGTGAACCTGCCGAACCGGACCAGGATGATCATCCTGCTGGTCGCCGTCGTGCTGCTCGGCGCGGTCGGCACCGGGGCCGTCCTGCACGCGGCCGGCCGTACCGCCCGCCGGGACCAGGTCCAGCCCGGTGGGCCGTCCGTCGAGTCGGGCGCCGTCTCCCTCCAGGTGCCCGGCAGCGGACGCCGGTTGCTGTTCCGCAACATGGCCTGGGGTCCGCACCGGGACGAGATCACCACCGTCCCCGCCGACCGCCCCGACGGCCCGCGCACCGCCTCCGGCGTCCAGTGTCTGCGCTTCCACGCCGCCGCCGGCACCGGCATCTGCCTGCAGGCCCAGCACGGTGCGCTGGAGGACACCTACCGGGCCGTCATCCTCGACGACCACCTGCGCGAGCGGCGTTCCTTCCCGGCCGCCGGCATCCCCACTCGCTCCCGGGTCTCACCGTCCGGGCACCTCGCCGCCTGGACGGTCTTCGTCAGCGGCGACTCGTACGCGGGCAGCGACTTCTCCACCCGCACCTCGATCGTGGACGTCCGGGACTGGAACCTCCGGGAGAACCTGGAGGACTTCGCGGTCATCCTGGACGGCCACCCGTACCAGGCGCACGACACCAACATCTGGGGCGTCACCTTCGCCGACGACAACACCTTCTACGCCACCGTCGCCAGCTCCGGGCAGACCCACCTCGTCCGCGGAGACCTCACCGCCCGCACCCTCACCGCCCTGCACGACAACGTCGAGTGCCCCTCGCTCTCCCCGGACGGCACCCGCATCGCGTACAAGAAGCGCGTCCCCGGCCTCCCCGTCGACGCACCCTGGCGGCTGTACGTGCTCGACCTCGCCACCATGACCGAGACCGCCACCGCCGAGCAGCGCAACATCGACGACCAGGCGCTCTGGGACGGCAACGGCACCCTGGTCTACGCCCTGCCCGGCGACTACGGCGCCGACCTGTGGACCGTGCCGGCCGACGGCTCGGGCAGCCCGCAGTCACTCACCAAGGCCGCCGTGGCCCCCGCCTACCTGGGCTGAGGAACTCTCGGATACGGTCCCACGTCGAGCACAGTGCGACGTCCTGATCGAATGTCCGGATCGAACGTCCTGACCGATGGGGAGCGAGCAACCATGGACGGCATCCCACCCGAGCGCATGGTGACCGACTCCTGGCCCGCCCTGCACGGCCGCCCCGTCCTGCGGCGCACCGTCGCCGTCGGGCTGGTGCTGTGCGTGTCCGTCGCCGCCGCCCTCGTGGTGCGCGGCGTCAACGCGCTCACCGTCGGCCGCACCGGCCACGAGACCGACCGCGACCGCGCCGAACGCCTGGCCGGCCTCCACCCCTCCCAGCACCCGGGCGTCGGCCGGTACTACGTCCCGGTCGGCGCCGTCTACACCCACACCTCCGACGGCGCCCCCGTCGCCTACCTCCACTACCGCCTCGGCGGCGGCAAGGCCCCGGGCGTCGGCGACTTCCTCAGCGCCTACGACCTCCCCGCCCCCGGCCCGGCCGCCCCCCTCCCGCCCGACCTCGTCGCCGCCCTCGGCGGCGACGAGCCGGCCGAGGCCCCGGAACTCCCCGACAGGCCGATCACCTCCCCCGCCCCGACCTTCTCCCCGTCGGCCGTCCCCTCCGCTTCTCCGTCCCCTTCGGCCTCCCCCGCTCCCGCCGAGGACACGCCCGTCCTGGCCCCCGATGGCGATGCCGATAGCGATGGCGATGGCGACGCCGGCCTGGAGGCAGCTCCGGAAGCCGCCCCAGAAGCTGCTCCCGAAGCAACCCCCGAGGCGACCCCCGACGACGAGCCCGTCGTCACCACCCCCGTCCCCACCCTGGCTCCAGCCCCCACCCCGACGCCCACCCACACCCCCACCGCCCGCCGCATCTACGTGGCCGCCATCCCCGGCGGCCTCTCCGGCGCCGCCGACATCTACATCCGCGCCACCGGCTGACCTCGCCGCCGCCGCGCATGCCGAAGCCCCGCCGGTGCGCGGCGGGGCCTGGACGGTTCGGGAGGCGGCGTCAGCCGGGCAGGCCGGGGACGGCGGCGATGGTGACGGGGTGGCCCATGGTGCTGATGCGCCAGGTGGCGAGGGCCTGGTAGGCGGGGGAGTGGTACCAGCCGTGGGCGTCGGCCTCGGTGGGGAACTCGAGGATGGCGGTCTTGGTGTAGGCGGTGTCTCCCTCCAGCCGGGCCGGGGCGGCGAAGGCGAGCAGGCGGCCCTGGTGGGGCTCCATGGTGGCGCCGACATTGGCGAGGTAGTGGCCGAGGTCGGCGTCGGGGGTGCTGTCGGTGCGGGTGATGACGATGTAGTGCATGGCGTACTCCGTGCGGTAGTGGTCAGCGGGTGGCAGAAACGACAGGGATGGCAGTGGTGGCAGGAGCGACAGGGTCGGCGGGGGTGGTGGGGGCGGTGACGGCCTTGGGCCGCCGGGCAGGGGCCTGACCCGCGAACATGGCGCCGAGGGCGAGCGTCAGGCCGAGGAGCTGCCACCCGGTGAGGGTCTGGCCGAGGACGACGAGACCGCCCACGGTCGCGACCACCGGGTTGATCAGGCCGAGGAACGAGGTCGGTCCGGCGCCCAGCCGCTCGATGCCGCGGAACCAGAGGATGTAGCCGAGGGCGGTGCTGAAGAGGCCGAGGTAGGCGAAGCCGGCCAGGTTGGCGGCGCTCAGGGCGGGCGGTGCGCCCTCGACGAGCGCCGCGAGCGGCACCAGGAAGACCGAGCCGGCGAGGAGCTGCCAGGCGGTGAGGTCGAGCAGGGTGGCGCCCTCGGGGCGGCCCCAGCGGCGCGTGAGGACGGTGCCCGTGGCCATCAGCGCGATCGCGGTGACCATCGCGGCGATCCCGACACCGTCCAGCCGGGCGCCGCTCTTGAGCACCAGGAGGGCGACGCCGCCGACTCCGATCAGTCCCGCGAGCAGTGCGCGCCGTCCGGGCCGTACGCCGAGGACGCCGATGGAGAGCCCGGCGACGAGCAGTGGCTGGATCGCCCCGATGGTGGCCGCGACCCCGCCGGGCAGGCGGTACGCGCCGACGAAGGTGAGCGGGAAGAACAGCCCGATGTTGAGCATCCCGAGCACGGCCGCGCGCCCCCACCAGCGGCCCTTGGGCAGTTTGCGGCCGATCAGCAGGAGCAGCAGTCCGGCTGGCAGGGCGCGCAGTGCCGCGAGCAGCAGCGGGCGGCCTTCGGGCAGCAGCTGGGTGGTGACCAGGTAGGTCGTGCCCCAGGCGGCCGGGGCGAGTGCGGCGGTGGCGGCGATTGCTGCGCGCTTGCGGTCCATGACGGCCATCCCCTGAACGTTGATTATCTGAACGTTGAGATAAGTTCTACGCCCCCAGGTAGGTGAACGTCAAGTATGTGAAGGCTAAGATATTTGGACGGGGGTCCGGGAAGCAGAACCAGGAAGGCGGCAGACCATGGAGCAGCGCGACACCGTCGACGACATCGTCGAGCAGTGGGCGAGGACCCGTCCCGACCTCAATCCGAGGGCACTGGCCCTGATCGGCCGGCTGCGGCGACTCAACGTCCGGGTCGACGCCGCCCTGCGCGAGTACTTCACCTCCTGTGGCCTGGACTCCTCCGAGTTCGACGTCCTGGCCACCCTGCGGCGCTCCGGCGAGCCCTACGAGCTCAACGCCCGCGCCCTCCTCAAGTCCGCCATGGTCACCTCCGGCGCCATCACCAACCGGGTCGACCGGCTGGTGGCCAAGGGCCTGGTCGAGCGCAACCCCTGCCCCGACGACCGCCGCGCCGTCCTGGTCCGCCTCACCCCGGTCGGCAAGGAGCTGATCGACGGCGCCCTGGCCGGCCACGTCCGCAACGAGGAACGTATCCTCGCCGCGCTCGACGACGACGAGCGCACCCAGCTCGACGGCCTGCTGCGCAAGCTCCTCATCGCGCACGGGGACACCGAACCCCTCCTCGGCTGAGCGGCGACTCCGGTCGACGAGGGGGAGGGCCGGCGGGGAGGACCGAGGGGAGCGTGACGCGGAGGCCGGCGCGGAGGCCGGCGCGGAGGCCGGCGCGGAGGCCGGCGCGGAGGCGGGCGTGTCCGGCGCCCGCCCGCCCGCGTTGACTCCGGCGGAACCGCACCCGCGGACCCTGCGGAACCGCACCGGAGGAGAAGCCCGATGAAGGACAGGACGCCCAGGGAGATCGCCGTCCACGACCAGCTCCGGGCGGCCGGCGAGGAGGGCGCCCAGTGGCTCACCGCCTCCGGGTGGGGCCTGCCGGTGACGGTGCCGTTGCAGAACGCGGCCACGTGGCAGCAGGAGACCCGGGCCCGGATGCTGGCGGCGCAGCAGGACAAGTCCTGCACCTGGTGCGACCACCTGCTCCACGGCGGCCCCCAGCCCGTCGTCGTCCACGCCGAGGACCCCACCCACCTGATCTGCCGCACCTGCTCCGTCGCCGCCCGCCCCCACCGCACCTGCCTGGACTGCGGCGAGCCCGCCGCCTCCGCGTCCCCGGTCGACGGACGCGAGGACGTCTTCATGGGCGCGGTGTCGATCTACACCCGCCTCCGCTGCACCGCCTGCCATCGCGCCGACCCCCAGCGCGCCGACCCCCGGCGCGGCACCTTCGGCAGCGGCGCCTGACGGACTGCCCGGCCGTACGCGCCGCCCGGCTGTACGTGCCGTCCGGCTGTACGTGCCGCCCGGCTGTATGTGCCGTCCGGCTGTACGTGCCGCCCGGCCGTACGCGAGGCTCAGGCGGACGCGCCGCTCAGCGGTACGCGACCAGCGCGTACCGCTCGTCGCACACCGGGCCACCCCACAGCTCGTCGTCCCCGCTGAGCGGCTCGACCCGCAGCTCGGCCACCAACGGTCGTACGGCACCGGCGAGTTCGTCCGCCCCGATGCCGCCGCTCCATGGCAGCCGCTCCGCCCCGGCCGCGTACGGTGCCACGGCCTGCCCGGCCTCGCGCCACCGGCCCTCGACCAGGACCAGCCGGCCGCCCGGGCGCAGCAGCCCCACCCAGGCGCGGAGGGCCCGCTCGGGCTCGGGCAGCGTCCAGATCAGGTGGCGCGACAACAGGACGTCGAAACCCTCGCCCCCGACCGGCGGTGCCGCCGCATCACCCACCAGGAACCGGCCCGGCAGCCCCGCCGCCGCGAGCTTCGCCCGCGCCCGCTCGACCATGCGCGGTGCCAGGTCCACCCCGGTCACCCGGTGCCCGTCCGCCGCGAGCAGCGACGACAGCGAGCCCGTGCCGCACCCGACATCGAGCACGTCGCAGGCCTCACCCGGCACCCACCCCCGAACCCGCCGCACCCACGCCGCCCGGACGGAGGCGTCCCGCAACCCGTGGTCGGGCTCCTCGTCGAAGGCCTCGGCGGCCGCGTCCCAGTACTCGGCGACGTCGGGGCCGGAGCCGGAGCCGGGGTCGGAGGCGGGCTCGCTGGAGTCGTCGGAGTCGCTCATGCCGGGCATTGTCCCCACCGCCACTGACACCGGCCGTGAAGCGGTTTTGCGATTGACTTCGGAATGTATTCCGAACTAGCTTCAAGTCATGTCGACCCTCACCGTGTCGTTCTCCGACCTGTCGAAGCACTCCAAGCGCGTCGCGGACGCCGTGGAGCGAGCCCACCGAGTGCACGTGACGCGCCGGGACGGCGAGGACCTCTACCTCACGACCGAACGCCACGATCGCGAACGCGAGGAAACCGCAGATGTCACGGCGCGCCTGTTCGCCGCACTGATCAGCAGCGATGAGGGCGCACGGGCGGTACTCCTGGCCCTGCCCGCCGTCTTTCCCTGGACCAGGCACCTGTCGGCTGAGGAGGTGCGCCAGTTCGTCGTCGACCTCGTCGACTCGACCCGCGATGTCGTCGAGCTGGACGTCCACGCCAATCTGCACCGGGTGATAGCCGAATGGCGCGCCACCGCGAGAGTCCTCGCGGATCCGGCGCTGGTGGCGGAGCTCACCAGGCCGCTCCCCGGCGACGACCACGGCGAGGTGGTCGAGCCGTGAGCCCCAAGCGCGGTGACGACGTCCCGCCGCCGCCCATTGGTGACGAGTGGCGGCTGCGGTTCGGTACGAGCGAGGCCGCCAAGGGCTGGAGCGAGCTGTGTGCCGAAGCGCCGGGGAACGCCCGGCGCTGCTTCGAGGCGTTGCGGGCGGACCCCCTTTCCAGGAGCGATCCGGATCGGCAGCATCGCCTTCGGGGGCGTCTGGCGACCCGGGTGTTCGGAGGTGCCGAGCTGCCGCAGTGGGAGTACGAGGTGACCGCAGGGGGGCGGGTGCGTTACCTGGTGGACGAGGCGGGCCGGGCCGTGCATGTCGTCTACGCCTCGTCCCGGCATCCGAAGGACACGGACGCGTAGTCCGGGCGGCCCGGTCCGCGCCGTCTCCGGTGCCTTGCGGCGCCCTCAGGCCGTCGCGTCCAGGGCCGGCGGCTGCCAGTCGTAGATCGGGGCGGAGCGGCTGAGGAGGGCGCGGGCGGGGAGGAGGCCGGCGAGGGTGAGGGCGGTGGTGCGGAGGAGGGCGGCGACGGGGGTGCGGAGGGCGACGAGGTCGCCGATGCGGCGGGAGCCGGTGACGATGGCGGTGGTGCGGGGGAGGCGGGCGGCGGTGTAGGCGGGGAGGGCGGCGGCGGGGTCCGTGGACGGGGTCAGCAGGGAGGCGAGGACGACGGCGTCCTCGATGGCCTGGCAGGCGCCCTGGCCCTGGAAGGGGCACATCGCGTGGGCGGCGTCGCCGAGGAGGGCGACCCGGCCGTGGTGGTGGGCGGGCAGCGGGTCGGCGAGGTCCCAGACGTCGTGGCGCAGGACGCGCTCCGGCTCGGCGAGCGCGAGGAGTTGGGGTACGGGCGCGCACCAGGTGCCGTACCGGCGCAGGAGTTCGGCCTTCTCGTCGCCGTCGGCGGCGCGGGCGCCGGCCGGGGCGAGGGCGGCG
The DNA here is from genome assembly GCF_044455625.1 of Kitasatospora sp. NPDC051164. NCBI lineage: Bacteria > Bacillati > Actinomycetota > Actinomycetes > Kitasatosporales > Streptomycetaceae > Kitasatospora > Kitasatospora sp. NPDC051164. The sequence continues at coordinate 48,611 of NZ_JBITFB010000029.1, forward strand.
CCGTACACGTAGACGCGGCCGTCGGCGAGCGGGACGATCCCGGCGAGCCGTCCGCGTCCCCAGATCTCGCCGGCAGCGTCCGGTCGGCGGGTGGGGGTGACGATGGTGCGCCAGGTGGTGAAGCCGCTGTAGCGGGGGCCGGGGTGCTGGGGGAAGAGCAGGCCGCGGGTGGCGGATCGGATGCCGTCGGCGGCGACGACCAGCCCGGCGGGCCGGTCGCCGTCCGGGGTCCGGGCGACGGCGGGTTCGGTGGCGCTGCCGGGGGTGACGAGCGAGGCGGGCGAGTCGGTGCGGACGGTGCCGTCCGGGAGGGCGTCGACCAGGGCGGCGATGACATCGGCGCGGGCGACGGCGGCGATCGGGTCGCCGAATTGGGCCTCGAAGGTGGCGGTGTCGGTGCGGGCGAGCCAGCGGCCGGAGGGGTGGCGCAGGCCGATGGCGGGGTGCGGGGTGGCGAGGGCGCGCAGGCGTTCGCCGACGCCGAGCCGGTCGAGGGCGCGCAGGGCGTTGGGGGCGAGGGCGAGTCCGGCGCCGACGGGTTCGAGCGAGGCGGCGCGTTCGTGGACGGCCACGGGGATGCCCTGCCGGTGGAGGGCGAGGGCGGCGGTGAGCCCGCCGATGCCGCCGCCGATGACGATCGCCTGGTGCCTGTCCATGGGTGGGCTCCTCATCTCGCACTACGGCTGTAGTTAGCGCTGCCCGCACACCGTACTACGGATGTAGTGCCGCAGACTACTGCCGTAGTAGGTTGGGATCGCCCGAGGAGAAAGGCCATGATCGGACCCATGACGCCCCCGCGCCCGACCCTGATCGCCGACGCAGCCATCGCCCTGATCGCCGAACGCGGCCTGCGCGGGCTGACCCACCGCGCCGTGGACGAGGAGGCCGGGCTGCCCGCCGGCTCGACCTCCAACCTCGCCCGGACCAGGGCCGCCCTGCTCGAGGTCGCGCTCACCCGGATCGTCGAGCGGGAGACCCGGGAGCACCCCGTCCTCACCGGTGAGCCGCCGGCCGACACCCCGCCGCGCGAGCTGCTCGTACGGGTCGCCGCCGATCTGCTGTTCCAGGCGCTCACCACCGGACGCCGGCTCACCCTGGCCCGGCTCGAACTCGCCCTGGAAGCCACCAGGCGGCCCGAACTGCGCGCCGTCTACGACCGGTTGGGCGCGCGCTTCGCCGACGCCGCCACCGTCCTGCTCGCCCGGTGCGGCTCGACCGACCCGGCGGCCGACGCCCGACGGCTGGTCCGCTGGTGCGACGGCGTGCTGTTCAACGCGACGGCCGGCAGCGGGCACTGGCGCACGCCGATGCCGGAGGAGCTGCGCGACGATGCGGCGCGCTACCTCGACGCGCTGCTCACGGCGGCAGAGTAGGAGCCCGGGGGAGAGGCCCGGGTCGTCCCGCTTATACTCCGTTACTCCGTGTGCTCGATCGGCCAAGGGGGAGACATGAGCGTGGTCAGCCTCGTCGCACCGGTGTTCCTCCTGCTCGTGCTGCTGGTGGTGCGGGTGGTGACACTTCCGCTGCTGCTGTGGCTTCAACGGGCGACGCGCCAACGGGCGGCGGCGGCCGTGGGTGCGGGCGCCCCGGTCAGTCGGGTGCCGTTCATCGCCGCGCCGCTGGTGGGGCTCGTCTGCGCGGCAGGGCTGGATGCCCTGTTGTTCCTCGGCGACACCGACACCCTCCGGATGCTGCGGGAGCCGATCGACACCGACAACGTGCGCTACCTGAGCAGGGAGGCGCACCTGGCCCTCCACACGGCGAGGCTCTGGTACCTCGTTCCCGTGATCTCGGCCCTGGTGCTCTGGCTGCTGTTCTGGTTCCTGACCCAGCGCAACCTGCTGACCGTCCGCATGCCGGAGCAGGTCCGGTCGGCACGTGCCACCTGGCGCCGGGTCCTCGGCCTGCTCGCCCTGCGCGCGGTGATCGGCGTGTTCGCCCTGCCGTACTGGCTGGTCTTCGCCGTGCTGCTGTTCCAGATCGGTGCGGTCGTCACCAGCAGGCGGCACGAGCCGGTCGTCACCGGGTCGAACACCGCCGCACCGGCCACCCCTGCGCCGAACGCGGCCGCGACCACCCCGGCGCCGCAGGCGTACGTTCCGACGCAGCACGTTCCGGCCGCCCCGCCGGTGCCGCAGTTCGCGCCGCCCGTATCACCTGCCCCGCCCGTGGCCCACGGTCCACTCCGTGTCCACGAGCCCCGCACGATCGGCGGCTACCAGCTCCTCGGCCGGATCGGCTCCGGCGGGATGGGCACGGTCTACCTCGCCCAGCGCCAGGGCTCCGCCACCCAGGTCGCCCTGAAGACCATCAACCTCGAACTCCTCGACGACGCCGAGCTGTTGCGCCGCTTCCAGCGTGAGTCCGAGGTGCTGGCCATGGTGCCCGGCGCCTACACCGCCCGGGTGCTCGACGCGGGCGTGGACGCCGGACGTCCGTACCTGGCCATGGAGTTGCTGGACGGCCGCCCGCTGGACGTCCACTTGCGGGAGCAGGGGCCGATCCGCTCCGCCGAGGCGCTCCGTGCGCTCGCGCTGGCGCTGGCCGTGGCGCTGTCCGGGGTGCACCGGCTCGGGCTGATCCACCGGGACCTCAAGCCGGCCAACATCATGCTGACCACGGCCGGCCCGCGCCTGCTGGACTTCGGCATCGCGGCGATCGTGGACGGCACCCGGCTCACCGCCACCGGCGGCGGGCCCGGCACCCTGACGTACATGGCGCCGGAGCAGTTCGGCGATGAGCGGGTCGGTACGGCCGCCGACGTGTGGGCCTGGGCGTGCTGCGTGGTGTGCGCGGCGCACGGGGCCAGCCCGTTCGCGGCGACCAGCACCGGCGCGGTGATCCGCCGGATCGTGGACACCGGGCCCGAACCGACCGCGCTGGCGGCGGTCCGGGCTCTCGACCCGGCGCTCGCCGCGGTCGTCACCCGCGCGCTGGCCATCGACCCGGCGCAGCGCCCGGCGGACGGCGCCACCCTGCTGGCAGTGCTGGCGGCGGCCCAGCCGACGACGTCGGACCCCGTGGCCGTCGACGACCAGATCACCCGGGGTTGGCGGACCCTGGTCCTGTAGCGGCTCGGCCCGCGACCGGCACCCGGGGCGGCGGCCCGCGACCGGCACCCGGGGCGGCGGGGCGCGGGCAGTCAGCCGCAGGCGGACACCCGCGCGAGGATCAGCTCGGCGCACTCGTCCGCCGAGGTCCGGGAGCTGTCCACCACCAGGTCGTACGCGACCCCCTCGTGCACCGCTTCCGCCTGCGCGGCGGCCATTCCGGCCACCCGATCGCCGCGCGCGGCCTCCCGGGCCGCGGCCACCGCCGGGTCGCAGCGCACGCCGACCCAGAGCACGTCCAGGCCCTCGAGTGCCGCCCGCCAGCGGGCCTGCGAGGCGGTGGTGCCGAGGAACACCTCGTCCACCACGATCCGGGCGCCGGCCCGGGCCATCGCCGCCACCCCGACCGTCCAGGCGGCGTCCAACGCGGCGAAGGCCGGCCCGACCTCGACCGTGCCGGTCCCGTCCTCCAGGCCGCCGATGCCCTCCCCGCCGCTGCGCAGCGAGGGCGGCAGGGCGCCGACCATGGTGTCCGCGCCGAGGTGCAGCCACGGCTGCGGCAGCAGTTCCTGCAGACGGTGGGCGATGCTGGATTTGCCGGAGCTGGAGCCGCCGTTGAGGACGATCACATGCATGCGCGCATCCTACGCAGTCGCCCCTTACGCGGAGGTCGCCCCGCGCGGAGTGCCGTCGTAGGCCGCCGCCGCGGCCGCGAAGGACGCTGCCAGCGCCGGCGCCCCCGCCCAGTGCAGGTGCAGGTAGGAGGCGTGCACCCGGCCCGCGGCGAAGCCCTCCGTGCGGGGCCCGGTCGGCAGGCGCCAGCCCCAGGCGGGGCGTTCGCCCGCGCCCGGTTCGCACACCGTCCGGTGGAACTCGTGCCCGCGCACCCGGGTGCCGGCCGCCGCGAGCGGCGAGTCGTGCAGGGCGACGGCCTCCCGGTAGCCGAGGGTGAGGCGCTCGGTCATCCGGGCCTCGGTGTCGAGCACGCCGCACATCGGCAGGCCGTCCAACTCCCGCCCCAGGTAGAGCAGTCCGGCGCACTCGGCGGCGATCGGCCCGCCCGACGCGGCGAAGGAGGCGATCGCCGAGCGCAGTTCGGTGTTCCCGCTCAACTCCCGTACGTACAGCTCCGGGAAGCCGCCGCCGATGACCAGCCCGGCGGTTCCCGCCGGGAGGGCCGTGGCGTGCAGCGGGTCGAACGGGACCACCTCCGCCCCGGCCGCGCCGAGCAGTTCGGCGTTCTCGGCGTACGAGAAGGAGAACGCCGGGCCGCCCGCCACCGCGAGCCGCGGCCGACCGGCCACCGGGGTGACCTCGGCCGACGGGTCCCACGGCTCGGCGTCCACATCGGGTGCCGTGCGGGCGAGTTCCAGCAGCGCGTCCAGGTCGACCGAGGAGCCGACCAGCTCGCCCATGTCGGCGACCGCCTTCAGCGCCTCCGCCGAGCGCTCCACCGCGGGGATCAGCCCGAGGTGGCGGGACGGCGTGGCGACCGCCGCCGAGCGGCGCAGCGCGCCCAGCACCGGCACGCCGGAGCCCTCCTCCAGGGCCTCGCGCAGCAGGTGCTCGTGCCGGTCGGAGGCGACCCGGTTGAGGATCACCCCGGCGAGCCGCACCTGCGGGTCCCAGGAGGCGAAGCCGTGCACCAGCGCGGCCACCGAGCGGGACTGCGAGGAGCCGTCCACCACCAGCACCACCGGTGCCCGCAGCAGTTTGGCGACGTGCGCGGTGGACGCCAACTCCCCGCGCCCGGAGGCCCCGTCGAACAGGCCCATGACGCCCTCGACCACCGCGACGTCCGCGCCCGCCGCGCCGTGCAGGAACAGCGGCGCGATCCGCTCGGGACCGCACATGAAGGCGTCGAGGTTGCGGCCCGGGCGCCCGGCGGCGAGCGCGTGGTAGCCCGGGTCGATGTAGTCGGGGCCGACCTTGTGCGGGGACACCGCCAGCCCGCGCGCGGCGAGTGCCGCGATCAGGCCGGTGGCGACGGTGGTCTTGCCGGCGCCGGAGGAGGGCGCGGCGATGACGAGGCGGGGGACGGTGCTCAACGGTCTACCACTCGATACCGCGCTGGCCCTTGCGGCCGGCGTCCATGGGGTGCTTCACCTTGGTCATCTCGGTGACCAGGTCGGCGAAGCCGGTCAGCGCCTCGGGCGCGTACCGGCCGGTGATGACGACGTGCTGGCTGCCCGGGCGGTCCTTGAGCACGGCCACCACCTCGTCGGCGTCGATCCACCCCCAGTGCATCGGGTAGGTGAACTCGTCGAGCACGTAGAAGCGGTAGGTCTCGGCCGCGAGGTCGCGCTTGACCTGCTCCCAGCCCTCCTTGGCCGCCTCCTCGCTGGTCATCTCCTGTTCGGCGGAGCGCTGGATCCAGGACCAGCCGGAGCCCATCTTGTGCCAGTCGACGGTGCCGCCCTCGCCGGAGGCGCCGAGCACGCGCAGCGCGTTCTCCTCGCCGACCTTCCACTTGGCGGACTTCACGAACTGGAACACCCCGACCGGCCAGCCCTGGTTCCAGGCCCGCAGCGCCATGCCGAACGCGGCCGTGGACTTGCCCTTGCCGGGGCCGGTGTGCACGGCGGTGATCGGCTGCGTACGTCGCTGACGGGTCGTCAGGCCGTCGTCGGGAACGCTCTCGGGGACGCCCTTGGGCATGGGTCAGGCCGCCTTTCGCATGGTGGTCGCGCGGTTGTCGCGGACGGTCGAGGAACGGTTGTCCCCGCGGTTCTCGCGGACGAGCGAGGCCACGCCCTCGGCGCGCAGCTCGTCCAGGCTGACGGCGGTGCCGCCGAGCTGCCCGGCCAGGGTGCGGGCCAGGCCCAGCCGGACCGGGCCGGACTCGCAGTCCAGCACCACGTTCGCCGTGCCCTGCGCGGCGAACAGCGCGGCCGCGCGGTGGGAGCGGGCGAGTGCGTCGCGGCCGCCGGTGGCCCGGCCGTCGGTCACCACGACCAGCAGCGGGCGGCGGCTCGGGTCGCGCAGCCGCTCGACCCGCAGCACCTCGTGGGCCCGCAGCAGCCCCTCGGCCAGCGGGGTCCGTCCGCCGGTGGGCAGCGACTCCAGCCGGGCCGCGCCGACCTCCACGGAGGAGGTGGGCGGCAGCGCCAGCTCGGCGCCGGCGCCGCGGAAAGTGATCATGCCGATCTTGTCGCGCCGCTGGTAGGCGTCCATCAGCAGTGACAGCACGGCGCCCTTGACGGCGGTCATCCGTTGCCGGGCGGCCATCGAGCCCGAGGCGTCGACCACGAACAGCACCAGGTTGGACTCCCGGCCCTGGCGCACCTGTTCGCGGAAGTCGTCCTTCCGCAGCACCAGCGCCCGGCCGCTGCGTCCGCGTGCCGCCTGGTGCGGCGCGGCGGCCTGCAGGGTCGCGGTCAGGTGCAGCCGGCCGAGCGCGCCCTGCGGGCGGCGGGCGCGGATGGTGTGCCCGCCGGTGGTCTCGGCGGGGGAGCGGCGGCCCTGGGCGCCGTGGCCGGTGCCGCGGACGGTGAACAGCTTGGTCCGGTACGGGTCCCCGGCCGCGGCCGGCGTCGACTCCCTTGCGGGGGCCGGGTGTTGGGCCGGGACCGGCGACTGTGGCTGGTCGTCCCCGCCGGTCGTGGACGCCTCCGGGGCGCCGCCGTCGGAGGGCTCGGGCGCCCCGCCGCCGTCCGGACCGCCGCCGTCCGGGCCGCCGCCGTCCGGGCCGCCGCCGTCCGGGCCGCCCTCGGGGCCGGGGCCGTCGCTGTCCGGCCCCGGGCCGTCGCCCTCGGGCTCGGGGTCGGGCTCGTCCCCCTGGGCGTGCTCCTCCAGCGTCCGGTCCAGCTGCTCCTCGTCCAGCCCCGGCGCGTCGAAGGGGTTGCGGCGGCGCCGGTGCGGCAGCGCGAGCTGGGCGGCCTTGCGGACGTCCTCCTCCAGCGCCTCGGTGCGCCCGTCCCAGGCGGCGAGCGCGACGGCGGTGCGGGCCATCACGATGTCCGCTCGCAGGCCGTCCACCTCGAACGCGGCGCACACGGCGGTGATCTGACGAAGCGCCACTTCGGTCAGCTCGACCTTGGGTAGCAACTCCCGTGCGGCGGTGATGCGTTCGGCGAGTGCCCGCTCTTCCTCGGCGAACCGCGCGGCGAAGCCGGCCGGGTCGGCGTCGTAGGCGAGCCGGCGGCGGACCACGTCGGCGCGCTCGGCCGGGTCCCGGGTGGCGGCGATCTCGACGGTCAGGCCGAACCGGTCGAGCAGCTGCGGCCGCAGCTCGCCCTCCTCCGGGTTCATCGTGCCGACCAGCAGGAACCGGGCCGCGTGCCGCACCGACACGCCCTCGCGCTCGACGTACGAGCGGCCCATCGCGGCGGCGTCCAGCAGCAGGTCCACCACGTGGTCCTGGAGCAGGTTCACCTCGTCGATGTAGAGCACGCCGCGGTGTGCCTTGGCGAGCAGCCCGGGCTCGTACGCCTTGACGCCCTCGGCCAGCGCGCGCTCCAGGTCGAGCGAGCCGACGATCCGGTCCTCGGCCACGCCGACCGGCAACTCGACCAGCTGGGACGGCCGTTCGTGGCTCCCGGCGGCGGAGTGCGGCCCGTCCGGGCACTGTGGGTCGGGCGCGGCCGGGTCGCAGGCGAAGCGGCAGCCGTCCACGGCGGCGATGGACGGCAGCAGGCCGGCCAGCGCGCGCACCATGGTCGACTTCGCGGTGCCCTTCTCGCCGCGGACCAGCACGCCGCCCACGGCCGGGGAGACCGCGTTCAGCAGCAGCCCCAGCCGCAGGTCGGCCATGCCGACGATCGCGGTGAACGGATAGCGGACGTCAGTCATGCGTCACTCCCAGGTGCCCCGGGCGCCAGGAACGGCAGCGATCCGGCCGCCGGCACCCCGCCCTCGATCAGCTTCCACAGCGCGTCGGTGTCCGCGTGTTCCTCGATCAGGTCGCCCAGCCGGTCCAGCCGGGCCTCGCGCGCCTCGGCGAAGGAGGTGTCCGGCGCCGGGACGAACGCCCGGCCCGCCAACTCGGCGACTTCGCGCAGGAGTTCGCGACGGAAGTCGTCGTTCTCCAGCACGCCGTGCCAGGTCGTGCCCCAGACCGAGCCCACCCGGCAGCCGTCCAGACTCTGCCCTCGGCCATCGGAGACGAACGCCTGGCCCCCCTCCACGGCCACCACCCCGTGGTGGATCTCGTAGCCCTCGACCCGGTGCCCGAACGCCTCGCCGACCGGCCGCGCCAGCACCTTCTCGGCGCCGAACCGCACCTGCGTCGGCAGCAGGCCGAGCCCGTCGACGGCGCCCGCCTTGGACTCCACCTCGTCGACGATCCCGCGCGCCAGCATCTGGTAGCCGCCGCACACCCCGAGAACCGGCCTCCCGGCCGCCGCCCGCGCCTTCAGCGCCGGCTCAAGGCCGCGCTCGCGCAGCCAGGCGAGGTCCGCCACGGTGGCCCGGGTGCCGGGCAGCACCACCAGGTCGGCGTCGGCCAGCTCCTCGGGTCTGGTGGCCCAGCGCACCAGCACGCCCGGCTCCTGCGCCAGCGCGTCCAGGTCGGTGAAGTTGGACAGCCGGGGGAAGCGCACCACGGCCACCCGCAGCACGTCCGCCCCGAGCGGCCCGCGCCCGTCGACCCGGTCCACCACCGTCGACAGGTCCAGCGAGTCCTCGGCGTCCAGCCACAGTCCGGGCAGCATCGGCAGGGTGCCCAGCACCGGACGGCCGGTCAGCTCGTGCAGCATCTCCAGCCCGGGCGCCAGCAGCCGCGCGTCGCCGCGGAACTTGTTGACGAACCAGCCGGCCACGTGCCGCTGGTCCTCCGCCGACAGCAGCGCCAGCGTCCCGTACATCGCCGCGAACACGCCGCCGCGGTCGATGTCCCCGACCACCACCACCGGCAGCCCGGCGGCCGTGGCCAGGCCCATGTTGGCGATGTCGCGGTCGCGCAGGTTGATCTCGGCGGGCGAGCCGGCGCCCTCGCAGACGACCACGTCGTAGCGGCGGCGCAGGTCGGCCAGGCACTCCAGGGCGCGCTCCAGCAGGACGGGCTTGCGCTCGCGGTAGTCCAGCGCACCGACCTCGGCGACCGGCCTGCCCAGCAGCACCACCTGGCTGCGGCCGTCCGCGCCGGGCTTCAGCAGCACCGGGTTCATCGCCGCCTCCGGCTCCACCCGGGCGGCCTGCGCCTGCATCGCCTGGGCGCGCCCGATCTCGGCGCCGTCGGCGGTGACGAAGGAGTTCAACGACATGTTCTGCGCCTTGTACGGCGCGACCCGCACACCCTGGCGGGCCAGCCAGCGGCAGATACCGGCCGTCACCACGCTCTTGCCCGCGTCCGAGGTCGTCCCGGCGACCAGCAGCGCGTTGCTCATGCCCCACCCCTCCTCTTACCGAACGCCCTGATCACGAGATGCCCCGCGACCGTCGTACCCAGTGCCAGCGCGCCCACCCGCCGGGAGAGCGCGCAGGCCCGCTCGATGTCGTCCACCGTCACCGGCCGCAGCTCCGTGCCCAGCACCGGACGGTGCTCCACGCGCTCGCCGTACTGCAGCGTGCCGCCCAGCCGCACGCCCACCGCGCCGGCGAACGCCGACTCCGCCTGGCCCGCGTTCGGGCTCGGGTGCGAGGAGCCGTCGCGCCGCCAGACCCGCCAGGCCGTCCGGGGCTGCGGGGCGGCGGCCACCGTCAGCAGCGCGGTCAGCCGGGCGCCCGGCCAGCCCGCCACGTCGTCCAGCCGGGCCGAGGCCCAGCCGAACCGGGCGTAGCGCGGCGAACGGTGTCCCACCATGGCGTCCAGGGTGTTCACCGCACGGAACGCCAGCAGCCCGGGCGTGCCCGCCAGGGCGCCCCAGGCCAGCGCGTTCACCACGGCGTCGGCGGTGTTCTCGGCCACCGACTCGACCACCGCGCGGGCGATCTGCTGCCCGTCCAGGGCGCTCGGATCCCGCCCGCACAGGTGCGGCAGCCGCTCCCGCGCGGCCCGCAGGTCGCCGTCCTTCAGCGAGCGGCCGATGGCGCGGGCCTCCCGGGTGAGCGAGGTGCCGCCGAGGACCGTCCAGGTCGCGGCCGCCGCCAGCGCCGCCCGGCCCAGCGGGCGCCGGCCCACCGTACGGTCCAGGGCGAGCGCGCCCGCCGCGACCGCGCCCACGCACAGCGCCGTGTACCCGGCCCCGGCCGTACGGTCGTCGCGCCACAGGCGCCGCTCCAACCGGGTCGCCGCGCTGCCGAAGACGGCCACCGGGTGGCCTCGGCGCGGGTCGGCGAAGCGGGCGTCGGCGGCGTAGCCCGCGACGGCGCCCAGCGCGAACGCGGCGGCGCGGGCCAGGGGGCGTCCGGTCGCAGGACGGACGGTCACAGGACGAACGGTCACAGCACGAACGCCGGAAGGGGGCTGATCGGAAGACAACTCACCGGGAGACAGCTCGGCGGAAGGCCGCTCGGAGTCCGGTGGGGCGGGGCAGCCTGCATCGCGTGCGTGTCCTCACTCAGGGTCCGCGCCCTGGATCGACGTAGCGGGGGCGAGAGTCTCCTGGCTTCCGGGTCGGACACACCCCCGGGGCCTTCCAGCGGCTTCTGACGGCCCGCCGTGGCGATCATTCCGAGCGTGCTCCCCGGTGACAGTGGCGGGACCGCGCCGGACTCGCACCGGCTTCCTCTCCATGCCTCCGATTGGCCCCAGGATCCCATCACGCGGCCGAACCGGGAGTCAACCGAGGTCACGGAGGGGTTGGTCACACCGGGCACCGCCCCGACGCGCTGTGGGATCGCCCAGCGGAGCACCGCCCCCGGACCGGCCGCTTCGTGGGTTCGGTCGCTGGGGCGCACCGCGGTCCGCGCCTACCGTTCGGTGGCATGCGTCGCAGAAAGACCCCCACTGTCCCGCCTCCGGTGCCGTTCTCCCCCGCGGCCGCCCGCGCCCACCGGGCCGGCCTCGGCCTGACCCCCGAGCAGGTCGCGGAGGGCATGGCCGCGCACGGCGTCCGGCTGCTGCCCACCCACGTCCTCGCCTGGGAGGCCGGCGAGCTGCGCCCCAGCGAACCGGAGTTCATCGCCCTCGCCCGCGCCCTCTGGTGCCCCACCGCAAAGCTGATGGACACCCGCCCGGTACGGCTGCGCGACCACCGCGTCGCCCGTGAACTCGGCCAGGCCGCCGTCGCCGACCGCACCGGCACCATCCTCGACACCTACCGGCAGGCCGAACTGACCGGCCAATGGGACGGCGACGAGGAACAGACCCGCGCCCTCGCCGAGGTCCTCGACCTGACCCTGCCCGAGCTCGTGGAGGCCACCGGCCGCCGGGAGGCCCTCGGCCGGCTCCTCCGCCAGTGCGTCGCGGGCCGCTGGCAACCCCACCTCCGCGCCCTCGCCCGCATCGTCCCGGCCCCCGCCGACACCCTCGCCGCCGCTCTCACCGTCCTCCACCAGGAACACCACGTCCCCACCCACTGGGGTGCCACCACCCGCGCCGCCCCACCCCCCACCACCGACTCCCTCACCCCCCGCTTCTGGCACCTCCTCGACGCCGCCACGGACTGACCCCGCGCCCCGACGCCGGCCCCTGTCCCCGCGCCGAGTGACCCGGACGGCCCAGCCCGGTGGCCGGGCGGCCGGGGCGCCGGTGGACTGGTGCACGAACACCGTCCGGTCCGTGACCAACAGAGCGGGGATCGATATGCGCTGGGGAACCGCCGCCGTCGTGGCGGCCGCCGCCGTCGGAGCCGGGGCCGTCGTCCTGGTGATCGGCCGCCGGGCCTCCGAGCGGATGGTCCGCCCGGTCACGGCCGTGCAGGAGTCCGGGCCGGTCCTGGTCCGCGGCCTCGGCGTCGGGCGGATCACCTTCAGCCGCGGCCCCGAGAGCCTGCGTCCCGGCCGCTGGGCGGTCGAGTGGGACGACGGCGGCCACGCGGTCGTCGAGGAGGTCCTGCACAGCGACGAGGAGGGCGTCACCCGTCGGCTGGTCCGCGCCGACCGGGGCACCCTCGTCCCCGGCGCCGAGGTCCGCTTCACCCCGCGCGTCCACGTCGGCGACCCCACCCGGGCGCTCGGCCTCGCCTACACCGAGACCGCGGTCGACGGCGAACTCGGCGCCCTCCCCGCCTGGTATCTCGACGGCAAGCGCGGCACGTGGGTGATCCTCGTCCACGGCCCCGAGGCCGACCGCCAGCAGACCCTTCCGGTCCTGCCCGTCCTCGACCGTCTCGGCCTGCCCGCCCTCGCCGTCACCTACCGCGGCGACGAGGGCGCCCCGGCCTCCCCGGACGGGTACAGCCACTTCGGCGAGACCGAGTGGCGTGACGTCGAGGCGGCGGTACGGCTGGCGCTCGCCCACGGCGCGGGTCGGGTGATCCTCTACGGATGGTCGGTCGGCGCCACGATGGTCCTGCTGACGGCGGCCCGCTCCGCCTGGGCGTACGCCGTCAGCGGCCTGATCCTCGACTCGCCGGTCCTCGACCTGCCGGCCACCGCCCGCGGCGACGCCGAACGGCTGGGCTTCCGGGGTGCGGCCGTCGAACTCGGCGCCCTCGCCGCCCAGGGCCGCACCGGCGTCGACCTCGCCGACTTCTCCCGCATTGCCGAGGGCACCGACCTGCGCGTCCCGACCCTCCTCCTGCACAGTCCGGCCGACCGGGTCTCCCCGTTCCGCAGTGCCGAGCGCCTCGCCGCCGCCCGCCCCGACGTGGTCGGCCTCCAGCCCTTCCCCGGCGCCGACCACGGCACCCTCTGGAACTCCGCCCCCGACCACTACACCGAAATCCTCCGTCGCTGGCTCACCCCGCTCCTCTGACCGGGAGCCACCGCCCGTGCGGAGCGCGGGAAGTCGGACCCGCCGACTTCTCGTGCTCCAAGATCGGCCCGTCCCGCGCGCCCATCCGTCCGGATCCGGGCTCGACAGCCCTGCCGCCCGCCGACGGCTTCGGCGCGGCCAGCAGCGATCGCCGCGCCGTGAGGGGAACATTTTTGGCCCCGCACACCACTCTCTCCCTCACGTTCCGTGACTGCTCGAACGACGGCAGCAACCGTCGCGACTGACCTGGCATGAGCAGGCCACACGTTTCCGGCCAGGCGGTTTGCCTCTGTTGCCCGATCTTGCGGAGGTGTCGCCACCGGGCGCCCGGTCGTACGGACAACCGGATGTGACAGAAGGCCGGTACAAGGGGAAGACTGCTCGACGTGACGTCTCGGAACCCGCGCGACCGTGATGCCCCGCTCCCGCCTCCGATCGGTACCGGTGCGACGGTGACCCGTCTCCCCGGTACGGCCCACCGGCCAGCCGGTGGCAGGCCGAGCGGGGCGGTTGTACCCCGTAACGGCGTACCCCGGCGACGGGGACCCGCGCCGGCGCCCGGACGGGGCCGGGTTCCCGTGCCGGAGGGCTTTCCGGCGCCGGCCGAGTTGGCGCCGCTGGCCCGCCGGATGCTGGTGGACGCCGTCCGGATCGCCCGCTGGGCCGGGGAGCTGCCGGAGATCGACAAGCGTGGTGAACTGCTCCCGGAGGACGCCCGTGCGGCGGGCCGGGCGCTGGCCATGACGGTCGGTGCCGCCGCCAAGGCCTGGGGGCAGGCGCTCCTGGTGGGCCTGGTGGAGGCCCGGGACACCGGGGCCGGTCCAGGCTGGCGCCTGCACGCCTGGGAGCACGACGACGAGGCCGTGGTGCGCGGCTGGTCGGCGCTGTTCGACGCCTGGACCCTGCTCGCCCCGGTGCCGCCCGCCGCGCTGCGCGGGGTGTTCGCCGTACTGGCCGGGCAGGCCGTGGACCAGGCTCCGCAGCTGCTCTCCTTCCTGCACCTGGTGGACGGTCCGGTGGCCGAGAGCGAGCTGCTGGAGCTGCTGCGCCGTGGCCTGGACGAGCGCCGGGTCGGCGGGGCCGGCGGTCCGGGCCTGTCGCCCGTGCCGCACGCGGCCTCCGCGGTGTCCGCGGTCCGCGGCACCTGCCGGGAGCCGCAGATCGACACCCCGGCCTCGCCCTCGGACGTGGCCGCCGTCCTGGACTGGATGCTGGACGGCCTGGCGGCCGTCGGCGCCCTGACGCGCAGGAACGAGGCCGCCGAGCTGTCGCCGCTCGGCCACTGGGCGGTGCGGGCGAAGCTGGAGGAGATCTGCACGGTCGCGCAGACCGCGGCCGGGCACATCGAGCAGAGCGCTTTCGAGCTGCTGAACGCCTGTGCGGACTACTCGCCGGGCCCGGCCCGCGCCGAGTACCGCGCCTGGGTGGCGGCCCGTCCGGCGGACCGGGCGGTGGCCGAGCTGCTGGAGGCGGCACGGGGAGACGACGCGCTGGTGCGCGGGCTGGCCTTCGAGGCGCTGCGGGTGGCCGGAGGGCCGGCCGAGCAGGCGGTGCGGGCGGCGGTGGACGCGCCGGTGCTGCGCCCGTACGCGCTGCTGTGGCTGGCGGAGCGCGCGGACGAGGGGGTTTCCCCGGCGGACGTACTGGGCGCGGACGACGCGGCCTGGCTCTGGGTGGACACGGCGGCGGCGGTGCTCGACCACGGCGAGACGGAGCTGCTGGTGGGCCATGTCGAGGGTGCCTCGGCGGGCGACCCGGTGCGGCTGTTCGCCCGGGCCCGGCAGTCCGGGCACCCGAGGGCGGCCTCGGTGCTGACGGCGGTCTCGGGCGTGCACCCGGACCCGGGGGTGGCGCGGGCGGCCCGCCGTTCGGCCTTCAGCGTCCACACCGGCGGGGCGTAGCCACCGCGGGCTCGCTGGAACGGAGCACGGCGAAGGGCCCGGAACCGATCGGTTCCGGGCCCTTCCGCGTGGGTCGAACGAGCGGCCTCAGCCGAGCCGCGACTCCGCCCGCCGGGCGCGGACGTCGCCGACCTTCTGCCCCACCTTGCGGCGGATGACCAGCAGCGGCGCCATCGCGGCGAGCGTGATCTGGGCGAACGCGCCGACGTGCATCAGCGCGTCGCCGCCGGGCAGGCCGGTGGCCCAGGCGGCCAGGCAGCCGATGGAGACCACGATCCAGCAGAGCGTGGCGGTGGCCAGCAGCCCCTGCGGCTTCGGGTACTCGATCCGGCTGACCATCAGGTACGCGGCGCCGAAGATGGCGAGCAGACCGGGCAGGAACGGCGGGTCGAGCAGCACGATGGCGATGACCGTCATCGCGCCCATCGGGCAGGGCATGCCCTGGAACACCCCGGGCCGCATCTTGACGGCCGAGAAGCGGGCCAGCCGCAGGACGACCGCGAGCAGCACGGTGATCGCGATGAGCGCCGAGAGCTTGCTGTTGGAGCCCTGGGAGACCATGCCCCAGACCGCGACGAAGTAGGCCGGCGCGATGCCGAAGCTGATCAGGTCCGCCAGGTTGTCCAGTTCCGCTCCGAGGGCGGAGGAGCGCAGCTTGCGCGCCACCAGGCCGTCGAAGAGGTCGCACATGGAGCCGATCAGCAGCAGCGTGACCGCGGTGGCGGCGCTGTGCCGGTCCGGAGCGGCGTCCGGATTGGTGATGTGCGGGACGAGGACCCCGGTGGTGATCGAGTAGATCGCCAGGAAGCCGCAGACGGCGTTCCCCAGGGTCAGGAAGTCGGCGGTGGACAGGTGCTGGGGAGAGCGCGGGGCGCGCAGCTCGCGGTCGCGCGCCCAGCGGCGGCGGCGCAGGGCCGTCTCCTCGTCGTCCAGGCCGACGATTGTCTCAGGATCAGTCACGGTCAAGGCGCGTCACCCCGGCTGTGGTCTTCTGGCCGACCTCGACGCCGACCTCGACGCCGGCCGGCAGGTAGGTGTCGACCCGGGACCCGAACCGGATCAGGCCGATCCGGTCGCCCTGCTCGACCTTGGTTCCGGCGGCCACGTACGGCACGATGCGGCGGGCCACGGCCCCCGCGATCTGGACCATCTCGATGTCGCCGAGCTCGGTGTCGAAGTGCCAGACGACCCGCTCGTTCTGGTCGCTGTCCTTGTTGAACGCGGGGACGAAGCCGCCCGCGACGTGCTCGACGGACGTCACCGTGCCCGGCAGGGGCGCGCGGTTGACGTGGACGTTGAGCGGGCTCATGAAGATCGCGACCCGGGTGCGGCCGTCCGGCCAGGCGTCGATGCTCTGCACCACGCCGTCGGCGGGGGAGATCACTCTGCCCGTGGCGATCTCACGCTCGGGGTCGCGGAAGAACCACAGCATGCCCGCGCTGAGCGCACAGGCGGGTACCGCCGCCAGGGCCCACTTGCCGCTGCGCCGGGTGAGGGCGGTGGTCACGGCGGCCGTGGCGAGGGTGGGGACGAACCAGGGGGTGGCTCCGCGCGCGATGGTCACGCGGGGTCGCCGACCGGCCGTCGGGGCTGCGAGGGCATCGCGGTCCGTGACGGAAGTGCGAGGGGACGGGCTGATGGGCATCGAAGACCTTTGTCGCGGGGGATCATGGCCGCTGGACGGGGGCCACCGCGGGATCGGTAATAGAAGGGACGGCTTGCTGTCCCGGTGGATGCTATCGGGAGCACACGGTGGGTGGGCAACCCGCCTGCTCGTTCATGTGTCCGGTGGGAGCGCGTGTGCGCGTCCCACCTCTACGACCGTAGCTCGCCCCGGTCCGGTTCCCAAGGGACCTGACAGAGCTGGTGAGACTTGTCTCAAGAGGTGCCCCGGCGAAACCCGGTGGGGGAAACGGCCGTAGTGGCCGGAAGAAGGTGTGCGGAAGCGGCCGCCGGGCGTGTTGTCGCAGCTGTACGCCCTGCGGCCGCTTCCGGAGGGCCGTGCCGGACCCAGGCGGACCAGGCCGGGTCCGTGACGGGGCACGGCGCTCCGCCGGGACGGACCCGCACGCCCGTCGACCGGCGGTTCGAGGGGGCCGCCCGCGACGTGGTCCGTCGGCGGGCGGCCCGGGGATCACTCGGCGATCCGGTACTCCTCCAGGAGCCGGCGTCCGACGATCATCTTCTGGATCTCCGCAGTACCTTCACCGATGAGCAGCATCGGGGCCTCGCGGTAGAGGCGCTCGATCTCGTACTCCTTGGAGAATCCGTAGCCGCCGTGGATGCGGAAGGCGTCCTCGACGACCTCCTTGCAGTACTCGGAGGCGAGGTACTTGGCCATGCCGGCCTCGAGGTCGTTGCGCTCGCCGCTGTCCTTCTTGCGGGCGGCCATGACCATCATCTGGTGGGCGGCCTCGACCTTGGTGGCCATCTCGGCGAGCTTGAACTGGATGGCCTGGTGCTCGGCGATCTTCTTGCCGAACGTGGAGCGCTGCTGGGCGTAGGAGATGCCCAGCTCGAAGGCGCGGCGGGCGACGCCGCAGCCGCGGGCGGCGACGTTGACGCGGCCGACCTCGACGCCGTCCATCATCTGGTAGAAGCCGCGGCCCGGGACGCCGCCGAGGACGCGGTCGGCCGGGATCCGGACGTCCTGCAGCACCAGCTCGGTGGTGTCGACGCCCTTGTAGCCCATCTTCTCGATCTTGCCGGGCACGGTCAGGCCGGGAACCGAGGGGTTCGGGCCGAAACCGGCCTCCTTCTCGATGAGGAAGGTGGTCATGTTCTTGTACGGGCTGCTGCCGCCCTCGTCGGTCTTGCACAGGACCGCGACGAGGGTGGAGGTGCCGCCGTTGGTGAGCCACATCTTCTGGCCGTTGAGGACGTAGAACTCCCCGTCCTTGACGCCCTTGGTGGAGATGGCCGAAACATCGGAGCCGAGGCCGGGCTCGGACATCGAGAAGGCGCCGCGGATTTCGCCGGCGGCCATCTTCGGCAGGAAGTAGTCCTTCTGTTCCTGGGTGCCGTGGGCGTTGATCATGTGCGCCACGATGAAGTGGGTGTTGACGATGCCGGAGACCGACATCCAGCCGCGGGCGATCTCCTCGACCACCAGGGCGTAGGTGAGCAGCGACTCGCCGAGGCCGCCGAACTCCTCGGGGATGGTGAGCCCGAAGAGGCCGAGCTGCTTCATGCCCTCGACGATGGCGGTCGGGTACTCGTCCTTGTGCTCCAGCTCGGTCGCGACCGGAATGATCTCCTTGTCGACGAAATCCCGCACGGTGGCGAGGATGTCCCGCTGGATCTCGGTGAGGCCGTCGGTCTGTGCGAGGCGTCCCATCGTGCGGCTCCGGAAAGGTCTAAGAGGGCGGGGGGGGGGATTGCGGGGGCCCTGCCGGCGTGGCAGCAGGGCCCCCGTTACCGGGTGGGGGTCGGCCGATGACGGCGGCCTGCCCGTCCGGGGTCTCCAGGGGAGAGGGGAGTCAGGAGAGCGGGGTCGGGCGGCCGGGCTGCTCGCCGCCCCGCTCCTTGATGTACGTCTCGGTCGGCACCATCACCTTGCGGCGGAAGATGCAGACGACCGTGCCGTCCTGCTTGTACCCCTTGGTCTCGACGTAGACGATGCCGCGGTCGTCCTTGGACTTGGACGGCCACTTGTCGAGCACGGTGGTCTCGCCGTAGATGGTGTCGCCGTGGAAGGTCGGCGCGATGTGGCGCAGCGACTCGATCTCCAGGTTGGCGATCGCCTTGCCGGAGACGTCCGGGACGGACATGCCGAGCAGCAGCGAGTAGACGTAGTTGCCCACGACGACGTTCTTGCCGAAGTCCGTCGTCTTCTCCGCATAGTTGGTGTCCATGTGGAGCGGGTGGTGGTTCATGGTGAGCAGGCAGAAGAGGTGGTCGTCGTACTCGGTGACCGTCTTGCCGGGCCAGTGCTTGTAGACCGCGCCGACCTCGAACTCCTCGTAGGTGCGTCCGAACTGCATGGCTCAGGCCTCCGGGATCTCGAACTTGGTGGTGCGCTCCATGCCCGCGGCCCGGCCCTTGCCGGAGATGACCAGGGCCATCTTGCGGCTGGCCTCGTCGATCATCTCGTCGCCGAGCATCGCGGAGCCCTTGGCGCCACCCGCCTCGGAGGTGCAGTAGTCGTAGGCGTCGAGGATCAGCTCGGCGTGGTCGTAGTCCTCCTGCGAGGGCGAGTAGATCTCGTTCGCGGCGGCGACCTGGTCCGGGTGGAGCACCCACTTGCCGTCGAAGCCGAGGGCGGCGGAGCGGCCGGCGACCTCGCGGTAGCCCTCCTGGTTACGGATCTGCAGGTACGGGCCGTCGATCGCCTGCAGGTCGTTGGCGCGGGCGGCCATCAGGATGCGCATCAGGATGTAGTGGTAGGCGTCGGCCGGGTAGCCGGGCGGCTGCTGGCCGACGACCAGGGACTTCATGTTGATGGAGGCCATGAAGTCGGCGGGGCCGAAGATGATGGTCTCCAGCCGGGGCGAGGCCTCGGCGATGGCGTCGACGTTGATCAGGCCCTTGGCGTTCTCGATCTGCGCCTCGATGCCGATCTTGCCGACCTCGAAGCCCATGGTCTTCTCGATCTGGGTGAGCAGGAGGTCGAGGGCCTTGACCTGCTCGGCGTCCTGGACCTTGGGCAGCATGATGCAGTCGAGGTTGGGGCCGGCGCCCTCGACGACGGTGATCACGTCGCGGTAGGTCCAGTGCGTCGTCCAGTCGTTGACCCGGACGACCTTGGTCTTGTTTCCCCAGTCGCCGTTGTTCAGGGCGTCGACGATGGTGTGGCGGGCGCTCTCCTTGACCAGCGGGGCGCAGGCGTCCTCGAGGTCGAGGAAGACCTGGTCGGCCGGGAGGCCCTGGGCCTTCTCCAGGAAGCGCGGGTTGCTGCCCGGTACGGCGAGGCAGGAGCGGCGCGGGCGCAGGCGGTTCACGTTCGTCATGAGGGTGGGTCTGTTCCTTCCCAGTGGTCAGCTGGTCAGCTGGTCAGTTCGTGGCCGAGGTCGGTGCGGGCGTCCACGGCTGGAGCTTGTTGGCGAGCCGGATCTCGTCCACGATCCGGCCGATGATGGTCGTGATGCCGAAGTCCTTCGGGGTGAACACGGCGGCGACGCCGGCGGCCTTGAGGGCCTCGCCGTCCGCTGCCGGGATGATGCCACCCACGATCACCGGGACATCCTGCACCCCGGCGCGGTTCAGGCGCTTCAGGACGTCGGGCACCAGCTCGCAGTGCGCGCCGGAGAGGATCGACAGGCCCACGCAGTGGACGTCCTCCGCGACGGCGGCGGAGACGATCTGCTCCGGGGTCAGCCGGATGCCCTGGTAGACCACCTCGAACCCGGCGTCGCGGGCCCGGACGGCGATCTGCTCGGCGCCGTTGGAGTGCCCGTCCAGGCCGGGCTTGCCGACCAGCAGGCGCAGCTTGCCGGCGCCCAGTTCCGCGGCGGTCGCGGCGACCGCGGCGCGGACCTGCTCCAGCTCCCCGCCGGGCTCGGCGGCGACCGCGACGGGCGCGCCGCCGACGCCGGTGGGGGCGCGGTACTCGCCGAAGACCTCGCGCAGGGCGAAGGACCACTCGCCGGTGGTGACGCCGGCCCGGGCGCAGGCGAGCGTGGCCGGCATCAGGTTGGCCTCGGTGGCGGCGACGGCCTTGAGCTCGGCCAGCGACTCCTGGACGGCGACCTCGTCGCGCTGTCCGCGCCAGGCCTCCAGGGCGGCGAGCACGGACTGCTCGGAGGCCGGGTCGACGACCATGATCGCGGTGTCGAGGTCGGCGGTGAGCGGGCTCGGCTCGGTGGTGTCGAAGCAGTTGACTCCGATGATCTTGTCCTCGCCGGACTCGATCCGGGCCCGGCGGGCGGCGTGCGAGGCGACCAGGTTGGACTTCAGGTAGCCGGACTCCACAGCCGGGATGATGCCTCGGTTGCCGGCCTTGACGCCCATCTCCAGCACCTTGGCGATCTCGGCCTCCGCGCCGGCCAGCAGCTCGGCGGTCTTGGTCTCGATCACCTCGGAGCCGTTGAAGATGTCGCCGTACTCCAGCAGGTCCGACTCGTACGCCAGCACCTGCTGGATCCGCAGCGACCACTGCTGGTCCCACGGGCGGGGCAGGCCGAGCGCCTCGTTCCAGGCGGGCAGCTGGACGGCCCGGGCGCGGGCGTCCTTGGAGAGGGTGACGGCCAGCATCTCCAGGACGATCCGCTGGACGTTGTTCTCCGGCTGGGCTTCGGTCAGGCCGAGGGAGTTGACCTGGACGCCGTAGCGGAAGCGGCGCTGCTTGGGGTCCGTCACGCCGTAGCGCTCCAGGGTGACCTTCTCCCACAGCCGGGCGAAGGCGCGCATCTTGCACATCTCCTCGACGAAGCGCACGCCGGCGTTCACGAAGAAGGAGATCCGGGCGACCACGTCGCCCATCCGCTCGGCGGGCACCTGGCCGGAGTCGCGGACGGCGTCGAGCACCGAGATGGCGGTGCACATCGCGTACGCGATCTCCTGGACGGGCGTGGCCCCGGCCTCCTGCAGGTGGTAGCTGCAGATGTTGATCGGGTTCCACTTGGGGATGTTGCCGACCGTGTAGGCGATCATGTCGGTGATCAGCCGCACCGACGGGCCGGGCGGGAAGACGTGCGTCCCGCGCGACAGGTACTCCTTGACGATGTCGTTCTGGGTGGTGCCGGTGAGCTTGGCGATGTCGGCGCCCTGCTCCTCGGCGACCACCTGGTAGAGCGCCAGCAGCCACATCGCGGTGGCGTTGATCGTCATGGAGGTGTTGGTCTGCTCGAGCGGGATGCCGTCGAACAGGGCGCGCATGTCGCCCACGTGGCCGACCGGGACGCCGACCCGGCCCACCTCGCCGCGGGCGAGGATGTGGTCGGAGTCGTAGCCGGTCTGGGTCGGCAGGTCGAAGGCGACGGACAGGCCGGTCTGGCCCTTCGCCAGGTTCCGCCGGTAGAGCGCGTTGGAGTCGCTCGCGGTGGAGTGGCCGGCGTAGGTACGCATCAGCCAGGGCCGGTCCCGCTTCTGGGGTTCGGTCATCGGATCGGTCTCACACGTTCCGGAAGCGGTTGATGGCGGGCAGGTGCTTCTCGCGGAGCTCCCGGTCGCGCACGCCGAGGCCCTCCTCGGGGGCCAGGCAGAGCACGCCGACCTTGCCCTGGTGCTTGTTGTGGTGCACGTCGAGGGCGGCCTGGCCGGTCTCCTCCAGGGAGTAGACCTTGGACAGGGTCGGGTGGATCTTGCCCTTGGCGACCAGGCGGTTGGCCTCGAAGGCCTCGCGGTAGTTCGCGAAGTGCGAGCCGACGATGCGCTTGAGCGACATCCACAGGTAGCGGTTGTCGTACTGGTGCATGTAGCCGGAGGTGGAGGCGCAGGTGACGATGGTGCCGCCCTTGCGGGTGACGTACACCGAGGCGCCGAAGGTCTCGCGGCCCGGGTGCTCGAAGACGATGTCGACGTCCTCGCCGCCGGTGAACTCGCGGATCTTGGAGCCCAGGCGCTTCCACTCGCGCGGGTCCTGGTTGTTCTCGTCCTTCCAGAACCGGTAGCCCTCGGCGGAGCGGTCGATGATCGCCTCGGCGCCCATGGCGCGGCAGATGTCCGCCTTGGCCTCGCTGGAGACCACGCAGATCGGGGTGGCGCCGCCGGCCAGTGCGTACTGGGTGGCGTACGAGCCGAGGCCGCCGCTGGCGCCCCAGATCAGCACGTTGTCGCCCTGCTTCATGCCGGCACCGTTGCGCGAGACAAGCTGGCGGTAGGCGGTGGAGTTGACCAGGCCGGGGGAGGCGGCCTCCTCCCAGGTGAGGTGCTTCGGCTTGGGCAGCAGCTGGTTGGTCTTCACCAGCGCGACCTGGGCCAGGCCGCCGAAGTTGGTCTCGAAGCCCCAGATGCGCTGCTCCGGGTCCATCATCGTGTCGTTGTGGCCGTCCGGGGACTCCAGTTCGACCGAGAGGCAGTGCGCGACGACCTCGTCGCCGGGCTTCCAGGCGTTGACCCCGGCGCCGGTGCGCAGCACGACGCCCGCGAGGTCGGAACCGAGGACGTGGTACGGCAGGTCGTGGCGCTTGGTGAGCGGGGACAGCCGGCCGTAGCGCTCCAGGAAGCCGAAGGTGGAGACCGGCTCGAAGATCGAGCTCCAGACGGTGTTGTAGTTCACCGAGCTGGCCATGACGGCGACCAGGGCCTCGCCCGGGCCCAGCTCGGGCAGGGCGACCTCGTCGAGGTGAAGGGACTTGCGAGGGTCCTTGTCGCGGCTGTCGAGGCCCGCGAACATCTGCTCCTCGTCCTTGTGGAGCGTCACCGCTCGGTAGGACTCGGGGAGCTTGATCGCTGCGAAGTCCGCCGACGTGCTGTCGGTGCTGAGGATCGCGTCGAGGATTTCCTGCATGGCTGCCTCCGAAGGCGTACCTGTGTGAGGGTCACAGGGCGTCTGGGGGAACCGGGAGCGGACACCGGCTTCGCTGAGTTGGGTGGTGGGCGGGTCAGGCTGGGCGCCCGGTGTGGACCGGGCCGGGCTGGCACTGCTCCCGGGGTGTGGGAACACCGGACGACGGCGCGCCGAGGTGGGGAGCCGCGGCGCCGCGACTGGTGAGTAACAAGGTAGTGGCACCCTGTGCCACTCGTAAAGACACCGGGTGCCAGGAATTCCCGAGGCTCGGAACGGGCCGAAACGGCGCGTGACGCGCGTTGCGCGAGTAGCCGAAAGGCCCGCGCCGACGAATCGACGCGGGCCTTCGATGCTGCTCTGACCTGCGAGAATGCCGGGCTTACGACTCCCGGGCGCCGCTCAGTGCGGCCCGGATGCTGTCCACCACGACATCCAGCGGGGCATCCGTCCGGGCGACTGTGATGAGCACCTCACCCCCGGGGCTGGCACTCAGTACGCTCTCCGCCACGATGTCACCGGGTGCCCCACTGGCACCGGGTGCCACCAGGGATCCCCGGCGTCTGGCCCCCGGGGCACTGGCCGCCCAGAAGGTCCGCCGGATCACCTCGAAGGAGTGGTCCAGCTGCGCCTCCACGTCTCCCCGGCCGCCGGCCCGCAGCCAGCGCCGCAGCACGTGGTTGTGCGCCGCGACGACCGCCGCCGCCGACACCTCGGCCAGCATCGAGTCGTCCTCGCCGCCGCGCTGCCAGCCGGACGGGATGGACTCGCTGGTGTCGAACCGGCCCAGCAGGTACCGGGTGAACAGCCGCTCGTAGCGGGCCACCACGGCGATCTCCCGCTCGCGCAGTGCCGGGACCTGACGGATCAGCTGGTACCGCGCGACCGACACCCCCGGGGTGGAGGCGTACATCCGCAGCACCTCCTTGATGCCGCGGCAGACCACGTCCAGCGGGTGCTCCTCCGGCTCGGCGCTGGCGAGCAGGTCGGCCACCCGCACGAGGGTGTCGTCGTGGTCCGGGAAGATCGCCTCCTCCTTCGACCGGAAGTACCGGAAGAAGGTGCGCCGGGCCACCCCGGCGGCGGCCGCGATCTGGTCGACCGTGGTCTCCTCGTAACCCTGCGAGGCGAACAGCTCCATCGCGGCCGTGGCCAGGTCCTGACGCATCTGCTGACGCTGCGCCGCCGCCCGGCGGCTGCCCGGCCCGGCCTCCGGCCCGGTGCCCCCGGTCGAGGGGGCCGTCCGGTCGGCGCGGTCGGCGCCGTGCGAACCGGCGGGGTGCTGCGGGGAGGCTGACTGAACCCGATCCATGTCCGGAACGCTACACGGCCCCGCGGGCGCGGCCGCGGGCCTTCCCCGGCGCACCGGGGCGACCGGGCCGGCCACGGCCGGCCGTGGCCAGCGCGCGGACACCGTCCCCGGGCTCCAGCCGGGCCGCGCGGCGGGCGCCGCCCCGTACGGGTCGCCGCCCCCCGGCTGCGGCGTGGTCACCGGCGCGCGTGGTCGCGGAAGCCGCGGCCGGTCTTGCGGCCCAGGCAGCCCGCCGCGACCAGGTGCTCCAGCAGCGGCGCGGCGGCCAGGCCGGGCTCGCGGAACTCCTGGTGCAGCACCTGCTCGATGGTCAGCGAGACGTCCAGGCCGACCACGTCCAGCAGCTCGAACGGGCCCATCGGGTAGCCGCAGCCGAGCTTCATCGCGGTGTCGATGTCGTCCACCGTCGCGTAGTGCTCCTGCAGCATCCGCACCGCGTCGTTCAGGTAGGGGAAGAGCAGCGCGTTGACGATGAAGCCGGCCCGGTCGCCGCACTCCACCGGGTGCTTGCGGACCTTGGCGGTCAGCTCCAGCACGGTCGCGGTGACGTCCGGCGCGGTCAGCACGGTGGAGACCACCTCGACCAGCTTCATGGCCGGCGCCGGGTTGAAGAAGTGCATGCCGATCACGTCCTGCGGCCGCGAGGTGGCGGTCGCGCAGCTGATCACCGGCAGCGAGGAGGTGGTGGTGGCGAGCACCGCACCCGGCTTGACGATCTTGTCCAGGGTGGCGAACAGCTCCCGCTTGACCTCCAGGTCCTCGGCCACCGCCTCGACCACCAGGTCGACGTCGGCCAGCTCGGCGTACCGGCCGACCGGGGTGACCAGCGCCAGCGCGGCGTCCCGCTGCTCGGCGGACATCCGGCCCTTGGCGACCGAGCGCTCCAGGGACTTGGCCAGCTGTGCCTTGGCCCGGTCGGCCTTCTCCTGGCTGCGGGCGGCCAGCAGCACCGGGTGTCCGGCCTTGGCGAACACCTCGGCGATGCCGGTGGCCATGGTGCCCGAGCCGCAGACACCGACGGTGCGGACCTCGCGGCCCGGCACCTTCGGCAGCGCCGGCCCGGTGGCCGCGTCCACGGCCTTCGAGGAGCCCGGCGCCTCGTAGGTGTAGAAGCCGCGGCCGGTCTTGCGACCGAGCAGCCCGGCCGCGACCAGCTGGCCGAGGATCGGGGCGGGGGCGTGCAGGCGGTCCCGGGACTGCTCGTACATCGCCTCCAGGACGGTGCGCGCGGTGTCGACGCCGATCAGGTCGAGCAGCGCCAGCGGGCCCATCGGCAGTCCGCAGCCGAGCCGCATCGCGGCATCGATGTCCTCCCGTGAGGCGTACTTGGACTCGTACATCGAGGCGGCCTGGTTCAGGTACGCGAACAGCAGGCCGTTCACCACGAAGCCGGCCCGGTCGCCGGCTGCCACCGGCTCCTTGCCGAGGTCCCGGGCGAAGGCGGCGGCGTCCTCGGCGGTCTGCGGGGAGGTCAACACGGTGCGGACCACCTCGACCAGCTTCATGGTGTGCACCGGGTTGAAGAAGTGCAGGCCCAGCACTCGCTCCGGACGGGCGGTCGCGGCGGCGATCCGGGTCACCGAGAGCGCGGTGGTGCCGGTGGCCAGCACGGTGGCCGGCGGGCAGATCCGGTCCAGCTCGGCGAAGATCTCCCGCTTCAGCTCCAGCTGCTCGGGCACCTCCTCGATCACCAGGTCCGCTCCGGTGGCGGCCGCCAGCTCGTGTCCGACCGAGATCCGGGCCAGCAGCCCGGCGCGCTCCTCGGCGGTGAGCCGCTCCCGGTCGACCGCGTGCGCGGTCGCCTCCTCGATCCGGGCCAACGCCCGGGCGGCCGAGTCCTCGGTGGCCTCGATGCCGATCACCCGGCGGCCGCTCTTGGCGACCGCCACCGCGACGCCGGCACCCATCGTGCCGAGGCCGACGACGGCAACAGTGGGGAAGGGACGCTCCATCTGTCCTGAACTCCTAGTCATGAAGGGCCCGCGCGTGCTCCGGCGGGCACGCCGCCGCGCCCGGACACCGGGGGCGGCCGCCGCCGGAGGAGGGTTCACGCGCGGGGGCTTGGGGAGATGACGGGGTTCGGCCCACCAGGGCAGCGGCCGGTCCGCTCCGGCCGAACTGCGGGTGTGCCGTGGTACTCAGGCGCTCGAAGGTGAAGGAAGCGGCTCTGATGCGAGGAGAAACCCGGCCCGCCGCGGTTCGCGGCGCCGGCCGGTGAAAACGCACCGCGCGAGCGCCGCAGACACGGCGATCGCAGGCTCCCGCCGGTGCGGCTCCCGAAGCCCGGCGATGGTGCGTGCGGCCACTGTAGCGAAGCTACTCACCGGTAGGAAGGGGGCGTGCGCGGAAACCCGTTCGGGCGCGGGCCCGGCCTTCGCTAGGGTGATCGACGCGGGGGCGGCTCCGCGGCGTGCTTCCTTCTCCTCATCTTCCAATGAACCGAGTGCGCCCACTCTCCGCCCCCGCTTTGTCGTATCCACCGGGGGAAGAGCAGTGAAGAAGCAGAACACCGCCGCGGCCGGGACGGCCCTGGCCACCTACCTGCTGCGCCGCCACGGGATGTTCCCGGTCGAAGCCGGGGCCCCGCCCGAGGAACCGCAGCCGTGGACGGCCAAGGGCCTGGTCGCCCTCGAGGCCGACCTGGCGCAGAGCGGGTACGTACTGACCCGCGACCTGCGCACCGCCCTCGGCCGACTGCGCCCGGCGGACCTGGCCGCGACCGGAAACCGGCTGCTGCGGGAGATCGACGCCATGCTCGGCGCCGACCGCCGCCACGACCCGCTGTTCCGCCGCTTCCCCGACAGCGTGCCCTCGCACGCGCACGCCTCCTACTCCGCGATGATCCGGGGCTTCCTGCTCTGCCAGGCGAGCCAGATCTGCCTGCTGTGCGCGCGCGGCAGCGTCGAGGCCGGCGTCGGCGCCCTCGCCCCGTGCGCCCACCTGCTGTGCGGTGAGTGCTACGAGGAACTGGTCGAGGAGGGCCACGGCCGCAGCTGCCCGATCTGCGACGCCCCGCTGGAGCGGCCGCGCCACCTGAGGCCCGACACCAAGGGCGCCCGCGCCGTCGCCGACGGCCTCCCGCCCGGCAACCTCCTCAAGCCGCTGCGCCTCGCCGAGGCCGTCACGCTCACCGAACTCGCCGGCACCGCGCTGGCCGCCCTGCTCGCCCGGCAGACCCCGCTGAGCCCGCAGGACCGCGAGGACCTCACGCTGCTCCTCGACCACACCCCGGCCGACCCGGCCGCCTGGCTGCCCGCCGAGATCCCCGTCCGGGAGAGCCGCGCCACCGTGCTGGCCGCACTGCTGCGCCGCGACCCGGAGCGCGCCCGCCCGCTGCTCGCCGGCCACCTCACCACCGCCACCGACGTGCTGCGGCTGATCTGGGCGTGGTCCGGCGCCGAACCGGACCTGCTGCCGGGGACCGCCCGCACCCTGCGGCTGCGGGGCCTGCCCCGCCCGCTGCGGCGCGAACTGCTCGCCGTCCTGGACGCGTTCCCGGTCGGCACCCTCGCCGAGGACCTGCGCCGCCACCGTGAGCCCTGGCTGCGGGTCGGCGAACTGCTCCACCCGTACGAGCACCGCGCCCGCTTCCCGTACGCGGCGGCCGCCTTCGCCGTGCTCCGGCAGAGCGACCTCGACCTGCACGGCCTCGGCCCGCAACTGCGCGAGGCGCC
The DNA here is from genome assembly GCF_044455625.1 of Kitasatospora sp. NPDC051164. Lineage (NCBI taxonomy): Bacteria > Bacillati > Actinomycetota > Actinomycetes > Kitasatosporales > Streptomycetaceae > Kitasatospora > Kitasatospora sp. NPDC051164. The sequence goes on from NZ_JBITFB010000029.1 coordinate 76,673, forward strand.
CGCCCCGCTGCGGGTGCGCGAGACGCCGGGCGGGCACACCCGGCTGACCGTCGAGACCTTCGCCGCCGGGGTCGAGCACGCCCTCGAGCAGGGCGACCTGCCCGCCGCCGTCCGGCTGCTGACCCGCCGCCCGGGCGAGCTGGTGCGCCGGCTGCACCACCTGCTGCGGGTGCACGAGACCTGGTTCCCCGGCCGGCCGCTGCCCGCCGAGCTCGCCGAGGCGCTGCCGGGAGCGCTGCGCGCGGTCGCGCCCGGCCCGCTGCTCGGCGCGTACGGGCGGCTGCGAGCCCCGCGCGCGCTCGGCGAGCGACGGCTGTACTTCCCGCGCGGCCGGGTCGCCTCGGCGAAGGCCCGCTCCGACTGGGGCACGCGCGTCCCGGCCGGGCTCAGCGCGCCGGTCTGCGCCCTGATCGAGGCCGAACTGCTGCGCCGGGCCGAGCGGTCGGTGCGGGAGGCGGGGCGCTACGAGGTGGCCGTGCTGGACGACGGCCTGGCCGACCTGGTGGTGCCCTTTGCCGAGCGCGCGAGCGCCAAGACCCTGGTCGCCGTGCCGCGCGGCAGCGTGCAGCGGCTCCCGAACGGGGAGCACCTGCGGCTGTTCGTGCACTGGATGCAGCGCCCGCACCAGCGGGTCGACCTCGACCTGTCGGTCGCCTTCTACGACGAGGAGTGGCAGTTCGTCGGGCTGTGCGACTACACCCGCCTGGTCCTCGGTGGGCGAGCCGCCGTCCACTCCGGGGACTACACCACCGCCCCGCCGCCGCACGGCGCCACCGAGTTCGTCGACCTCGACGTGCAGAGGCTGGGCAAGGCCCGTGCCCGGTACGCCGTGGTGGTGGTGTTCAGCTACAACGACGTCCCGTTCGAGGACCTCACCGACGCCTTCGCCGGCTTCATGACCCTGACCCCGTCCGAGGCGGCCCGGCAGCGGAAGGGAAGCTTCCACCCGCAGAGCGTCCGCCAGCGGCTGGACCTCGCCGGGGACGCCAAGATCTGCGTGCCGATGATCGTCGACCTCCAGACCCGCGAGTACACCTGGACCGACCTCAACCCCGGCTCCGGCAGCGGCTTCCACAACCTCGGCCGGCACCACGACAGGATCGGCTCGCTGGCCGAGGACGTGCTGGCGCACTTCGCGCCCGGCGCCCGGGCCACCCTCTGGGACCTCGCCTGCGCGGCCGCCGCGGCCGGCAGCGACGAGGTGCTGGTCCGCGACCGGACGGGCTGCGGGCTGGACGTCTACCGCCGGGGCGCGGACGAGCCGGTCGCCGACTTCGCCGAGCGGCTGCGCGGACGCCACGTGAGCGACCGGCGCACCGAGGAGCGGCCGGACGACACCGCCCGGCTGATCGCCGAACGCCTGACCGACTCCAAGGCGTTCGTGGCGCTGGTGCACGCCGACGTGCAGGCCCCGGCCGGGGCGCACGGGACGTTCTACCGGCTCTACCCGGGCCGGACGGACGCCGCCCCGGACGCCCTGGAGCGGATCACCGCGGGGGAGCTGGTGGCCCGGTTCGCCCCGAACGGGTGAACGGATGGACGGCCTTCCGTTTGGACCACCCGATAGGGGAGTTACGGAAGCCCGACCGGCGGGGCAGCATGGGGACATGACCATCGGAACCGCCACCGCCGGCCCCACCGCGCCCGGTCCCGCCCAGCCGTCCGGTGCCGCCGGGCCGCTCGGCTCCGCCGGGGCGGCCGCCGTCGCGCTGCCCCCGCGCGCCGAGCGGGCCGAGCGCGCCGAGGCGGCCACCGACCGGCTGCGCACCGCCGCCGTCGAGGCGGTGGCCGTCACCTGGGTGGACAACGCGGGCATCACCCGGGTCAAGGCGGTGCCGCTCGGTGCCCTGACGCACGCCGCGCAGTGGGGCGTCGGCACCGCGCCGTGCTTCGACGTGTTCCTCGCCGACGACGCGATCACCACCAGCCCGATCATCGGCGGCCCCACCGGGGACCTCAGGCTCTACCCCGACCTGGAGCGGGTCGTCCCGCTGGCCGCCCAGCCCGGCTGGGCCTGGGCCCCGGGGGACAGGTACACCCAGGCCGGCGCCCCGCACCCCGGCTGCCAGCGACTGTTCGCCCGCCGGGCGGAGGCCGCGGCGGCCGCGCGCGGGCTGGGCATCAAGGCCGGCATCGAGGTCGAGTGGGTGGTCGCCCTCGCCGGCTCCCCACAGGAGGAGCCGCGGTACCCGACGCACGGCCCCGCGTACGGGATGCACCGGCTCACCGACCTCTCCGACTACCTGCGGGACGTCCTGCGGGCCCTCGGCGAGCAGGGGCTGAACGTGCTGCAGATCCACCCCGAGTACTCCCCGGGCCAGTTCGAGGTCTCGGTCGCCCCCGAGGGCCCGGTCGGCGCCGCGGACACCTCCGTCCTGGTCCGGCACACCATCCGCGCCGTCTCCGCCAGGCACGGCCTGCGGGTCTCCTTTGCGCCGGTGGTCGAGGCGGGCGCGGTCGGCAACGGCGGCCACCTGCACCTCAGCCTCTGGCGGGAGGAGCGCAACCTCGGCCACGGCGGCCCCGGGCCGCACGGACTGACCGCCGAGGCCGAGGGCTTCCTCGCCGGGGTGCTCGACGCGCTGCCCGAACTGCTGGTGCTGGGCTGCTCCAGCCCGGCCGGGTACCTGCGGCTGGTGCCCTCGCACTGGGCGGGCGCCTACCAGTGCTGGGGCCTGGAGAACCGCGAAGCCGCGCTGCGCCTGGTGACCGGCTCCACCGGGGAGCGGGCCGCCGCCGCCAACGCCGAGGTCAAGTGCTTCGACGCGAGCGCCAACCCGTACCTCGCGGTCGGCGCGGTGATCGCGACCGGCCTCGCCGGGCTGGACCAACGCCGGGCGCTCCCGCCGGAGTTCACCGGAGACCCGGCGGCCGCCGAGCCCGGCACGGTGCCCCGGCTGCCGGAGAGCCCGACGGAGGCGCTGGCCGCGTACGAGCGCTCGGCGGTGCTGCGCGAGGCGCTCGGCGAGCCGCTGTACCAGGCGGTGCTGGCGGTGCGCCGCGCGGAGAGCGAGCAGTACGCCGCCGCCACGCCCGAGGAGGTGGCCGCGGCCGCCCGCTGGCGGTACTGACCGGTGGCCCGGCCGGAGCCGCCCACGCTGGTCGACCACCACTGCCACAGCGTGGTGGTGGCCGACCTCGCCGACGACGCCCTGGCCGGGCTGCTCACCGAGTCCGACCGCCCGCCCGCGCCCGGCTGCTCGCCCTTCGACAGCGCGCTCGGCCTCGCCGTGCGGCGCTGGTGCCCGCCCGCGCTCGGCCTGCCGGCGCACGCCCCGGCCGCCGACTACCTGGCCCGGCGGCGCGAGTTGGGCGCCGCCGAGGCGACCGGACGGCTGCTCGGCGCGGCCGGGCTGGACACCTGCCTGGTGGACACCGGGCTGACCGCCGCCGCGGGCCTGCCGCTGCTGCCGCTGGGCGAACTGGCCGAGGCCGCCGGGGCGTCGGTGCGTGAGGTGATCCGGCTGGAGTCGGTCGCCGAGTCCGTCACGGCCGGTGCCGAGGAGTGGCCGAGGGCGGTCGCCGAGGCGTTGGCGGCCGCGGCCGACGGGGCCGTCGCCGTGAAGTCGGTGCTCGCCTACCGGCACGGCCTGGCCGCCCCGGCCGAACGCCCTGCCGGGCCGGCCGTGGTGGCCGCGGCCGGCGCCCGGCTGCGCGGCGGGCAGGACCGGCTGACCGACCCGGTCCTGCTGCACCACCTGCTCTGGACGGCCGTGGACGTCTGCGCCGAACTCGGCCTGCCGCTCCAACTCCACACCGGCTTCGGCGATCCGGACCTCACCCTGCACCGGGCCGACCCGTCCCTGCTGACGGACTTCGTGCGCGCCGCCGAGCCCAGCGGCGTCCCGCTGGTGCTGCTGCACTGCTACCCGTACCACCGCCAGGCCGCCTGGCTGGCCCAGGCCTTCCCGACGGTCTTCACCGACCTCGGGCTGACCGCCTCCTACACCGGCCCGCGGGTGGCGGCCGTGCTGGGCGAGATGCTGGAACTGGCGCCATTCGGCAAATTGCTGTTCTCCACCGACGCCTACGGGTTGCCCGAACTTTTCCTGGTGGGCACCTGCCAGTTCCGGCACGGACTGGGTGGGTTGCTGGATCGCTGGCAGGCCGACGGTGCGTGTTCCGCGGCCGACGCGCGACGGCTGGCGCGCCTGATCGCCGCCGACAACGCCCGTCGGCTGTACGGGTTGTAACGGCATCCTAGCTGCTCCGCAGCTGTGCCGCGGCGGCGCGATCCGGTCGGCCGCGAGCCTTCCGAAGCGTGGGGTCGCACGTCGGCGAACCATCACTTTTTAACAATCTTGAACCTGTTGCCCTTGTTGACCTGCGGACTTCCGGCCCCCGTTGTTGATCGAGATGTGACGATTAGATGACTGTCTCTTGCGCTTATCAGCGAATATTCATTAACGTCCCGGTCATTGCCAGTGCACCTGCCAACCGCAGCTGCCGCATGACGACTCGGGAGGGCCAACCCCAATGAGAGTTCCTCGGATCAGCCGGACCCGGTACGCGGCAGTGGGCCTCGTGCTCGCCACCGCCGGCGCCCTCGCGCTCCCGGCCGGCACCGCCGTCGCGGCTCCCTCGGCCGACTCGACGACCGGTCCGCTGCTCAGCTACGTCGTCAACACCAAGGCCAACCACGGTCAGGTGCAGAAGGTCGAGCAGGCCGTCAAGAGCCTCGGCGGCTCCGTTGTCTACTCGTACGAGCAGATCGGCGTCGTGATCGCCCGCTCGACCGACACCAAGTTCGCCGAGAAGCTGCGCCTGGCCAAGGGCGTCGACTCCGTCGGTGCCAGCCGCACCAAGGGCATCACCGCCGCCGACCAGGGCAAGGCCGAGGTCGCCGCCGAGCCTACCGGCACCGCCGCCGCCGGCCAGGAGCCGTACGAGGCCAACCAGTGGGACATGCGTCAGATCGGCGTCGACAAGGCGCACAAGATCTCGCTCGGCAGCCGCAACGTCACCGTCGGCGTGCTGGACTCCGGCATCGACGCCACGCACGAGGACCTGGCCGCCAACGTGGACGCGTCCCAGTCGGTCTCCTGCATCGACGGCGGCAAGCCGAACACCGACTGGAAGGCCTGGCAGCCGGGCCCCGACGGTGACCACGGCACCCACGTGGCCGGCACCATCGCCGCCGCCAAGAACGGCAAGGGCATCGTCGGCATCGCTCCGAACGTCAAGCTCGCCGCTGTGAAGGTCGTCGATGACGGCGGCTTCATCTACCCCGAGTACGCGATCTGCGGCTTCGTGTGGGCCGGTGAGCACCAGTTCAAGGTGACGAACAACAGCTACTACGTCGACCCGTGGATGTTCAACTGCCCCAACGACAAGGACCAGGCGGCCATCACCGCCGCCGTCCGCAAGGCCGTCGCGTTCTCGCAGCGCAAGGGCGTCCTCAACGTCGCCGCGGCGGGCAACGAGAACATCGACCTGGCCCACAAGACCACCGACGTCTCGAGCCCGGACGACACCACCCCCGGCACCCGCCCGGTCACCAACGACTGCCTGTCGCTGCCGACCGAGCTGCCGGGCGTCATCGCCGTCTCCTCCGTGGGCGTCAACGGTGACAAGGCCTACTACTCCAGCTACGGCAAGGGCGTCGTGACCGTCGCCGCGCCGGGTGGCGACAAGCGCTACCAGCTGCCGAACACCCCGGACAAGGACGGCCGCATCCTGTCCACCCTCCCCGGTGGCAAGTACGGCTACATGCAGGGCACCTCGATGGCCTCCCCGCACACCACCGGTGTGCTCGCCCTGCTCGCCAGCACCTTCCCGTGGGCCAGCCCGGACGAGCTGACCGAGATGCTGACCAGCCAGGCCGAGTCCCACCCGTGCCCGACCGGCGAGGTCAACCCGGGCGGCGCCGGCCAGTGGAAGGCCACCTGCGAGGGCGGCGCGGACGACAACGGCTTCTACGGCGCGGGCATCATCAACGCCGAGAAGGCGGTCCAGTGGTGGCGCTGAGGCGCTGACCGCGACCACACCTGATCGCTGAGCCGGGGAGCGGGGCCACGTGGGCCCCGCTTCCCGGTCGCGTTTGAGTACCCGTACTCAGGCCGTTGCCGCGCCCGCCGCCCAGGATGGAGCCGTACCCACCGGAGCCACCACAGGAGTTGAGCGGCATGGCGCAGAGCCTCACCGGCCGGCAGGCCCTTCCCGGCAAGCGGAACCGGCTCGCGCTGGCCCTGGGCGTGGGTCAACTGCTGCTCGCCGCCCCGATGCTCGCCACCCTCGCGACCGGCGGCCTGGTGGTCGCGGTGATGGGCCTGGCCGCCGGCGCTTCGGCGCCCGCGGTGCTGCTCCTCGCCCTGCTGCTCACCGCCGGCCCGCTGATCGGCCTGGGCGTGGCGTTCCTGATCGTCCGGCTGCAGGGGCTGCCCAGGGACGTCGCGTTCCCCGCGGTCAGCTTCGGCCTGCTGCTCGGCACCGCCGTCGAGTACTTCGGCTGGATCCGCCCCGCGCTCGGCTGACCCTGCGGCCGACACTCGGCCGACTCCCGGTCAGCCCTCGTCGACGTGGTGCTCCCAGACCGTCTCCACCGACGGCTTGCCGTGCAGGTCCGGCACCTCCTGCAGCCAGGCCGGGCGCCCGGCCCGGGTCCGGGCCGCCCGCCGCCGTTCGGCCTCGCGCAGCTGCTCGGGCGTGGCGAAGCCCTCCGGCAGCCACTCCCCGGCGAGCACCACCCGGGCGGCCAGATGGGTGACGTACGCGTGCCGGACGGCGTCCGCCGAGTCGAAGCCGGGCTCGTCGGCCAGCCACTCGTCCGGGACCAGCGCCAGCACCTCCTCCAGCAGCGGCACGGTGACCAGCGGGCCGAGCTCCTCGTCGGCCAGCCGGACGTCCGGGGCCGAGCCGCCGAGCGCGTGCGCGCTGAGGTCGTAGCGCTTGCCGACCGAGGCCTCGGCGCCCGCCCAGCGGTGGTGGAAGATCAGCGCGGCGCCGTTGTCGATCAGCCAGAGCCGCCCGTGCCAGACCACCAGGTTGGGGTTGTGCACGGTGCGGTCGACGTTGCCGGTGAGCGCGTCCAGCCAGACCACCCGGCCGGCCTCGACGGAGTCCACCGTGATCATCCCCGGCCGGAAGTCCCGCGCCCCGGGCAGCAGGTCCATCCCGAGGTTGAGGCCCGCGCTGGCCTTGAGCATGTCCTGGATCTCGGTGTCCGGCTCGGCGGCGGCGACGGCCGGGTCGAAGTCCACCAGCCGCAGCTCCGGCACCCGCAGGCCCAGCCGCCGGGCCAGCTCGCCGACGATCACCTCGGCGATCAGCGCCTTGCGGCCCTGCGCGGCCCCGGTGAACTTGACCACGTACGTTCCCAGGTCGTCGGTCTCCACCACGCCGGGAACGGAGCCGCCGGCCCGCAGCGGGTCGACGTAGCGCACTGCAGTCACCAGATCGAGCACACCGGTCACCCTATCCCGAGGCGTCACGGGCGTGACCCTGTGATTGGCTTGCCGGTGAGAGCGCTACCCCCCACACGAGGAGAGCAAGGTCATGGGACAGGTGCAGGCCACCACCGAGCGGGACTACGATGCCGCCCCCGAGCGGGTGTACGAGGCGCTGGCCGACTACCAGGTGACCCGCCCGAAGCTGCTGCCCGCGCAGTACAGCGAGTACGAGGTCCGGGTCGGCGGCACCGGCGCCGGCACCCAGGTGCACTGGAGGCTGCAGGCCACCGAGAAGCGTGTGCGCGACTGCCTCTTCACCGTCTCGGCGCCGACGCCGGACCAGCTGGTGGAGAAGGACGCCAACTCCAGCATGGTGATCACCTGGACCGTCTCCGCCGCCGGCGAGAGCCGCTCCAAGGTCACCGTGACCGCCACCTGGCAGGGCGCGACCGGCATCGGCGGATTCTTCGAGCGCACCTTCGCCCCGAAGGGCCTGAACCGCATCCACGACCAGGTGCTGGCCAACCTGGCCGCCGAGGTCCGCTGAGCTCCACCGAGGTCCGCCGGCGACGCGACCCGGCATGGTGACCGGCGCGATTCGAGCGGGTTGATCCTTCAACGCGCTTGAATCGTGCGGGAATTCGAGCGGCTCGGCCACCCGTGCGAGCCGAAAGCCGTACGGGTGGCCGAACCGCCACCTCCGGGTGACGAGGGCCGCCCGGCACGGGCGAGCCATCCTAGGCTCGCCGCCGTGCATATGACGATCCTTCACATTTCGCAACCGGTGGACGGCGGGGTCGCCCGCGTCGTCGCCGACCTGGTCCGGGGGCAGCGCGAGGCCGGCCACCGGGTGCTGGTCGCCTGTCCGCGCGGCGGACGGCTGGCCGAGGAGGCCGCCGCGGTGGGCGCGCTGGTCCAGGACTGGTCCGCCGGGCGCTCGCCGGGCCCGGGTACCGCCGCCGAGGCCTGGCGGCTGCGCCGGATCGTCCGGGCGGCCGCGCCCGACGTGGTCCACCTGCACAGCGCCAAGGCCGGGCTGGCCGGTCGGCTGGCGGTGCGCGGCGCCGTCCCGACCGTCTTCCAGCCGCACGCCTGGTCCTTCGCCGCCGTGGACGGCGCGCTGGCCGCCGCGACCCTGCACTGGGAGCGCTTCGCCACCCGGTGGGCGCACCGGCTGCTCTGCGTCAGCGTCCAGGAGCGGGCCGACGGCGTGGCGGCCGGGGTGCACGCCGACTGGGCGGTGGTGCCCAACGGGGTGGACGTCCGGCACTACGCGCCCGCCGACCGCCGGGCCGCCCGGATCGCGCTCGGCCTGGACCTGGACGCCCCGCTCGCGGTCTGTGTCGGGCGGCTGTGCCGGCAGAAGGGCCAGGACGTGCTGCTGGCGGCCTGGCCGGAGGTGTTGCGCCGGGTGCCGCAGGCCCGTCTGGCGCTGGTCGGCGGCGGGCCGGAGGAGCACCGGGTGGCGGAGCTGGTCCGGGAGAGCGTCGAGCCGGCCCGGGTCCGGCTGGTCGGGGACGTGGCGGACCCGCGTCCGTGGCTGGCGGCGGCCGACCTGGTGGTGCTGCCCTCGCGCTGGGAGGGGATGGCGCTGGCCCCGCTGGAGGCGATGGCGGTGGCCCGTCCGGTGCTGCTGACCGATGTGCCGGGGGCGCGGGAGTGCCTGCCGCCGGCGGAGCGGGAGCACGCGGTGGTCCCGCCGGAGGACGCGTCGGCCCTCGCCACCCGAATGGCGGAGGCGCTGTCCGATCCGATCGAATGCGAGCGACGCGGCGCGCGGCTGCGCGACCACGTGGTGGTGCGGCACGACGTGCGCACCGTGGTCGAACAGGTGGACGTCCTCTACCGCCATCTGCTGGGCGCCGGACCGTCGGCGCGGCGGCGCCGGGCCCGTGTCCCAGAGCGGATCTGATCGTTTCACATGCCGTGAATGCCCGCCGTTCCGGCGCTGTCGTATTCGCACCCTCAACCGGATATGGGACGAGGCGTCAAATCTGAAACACCTATTAATGGGCGGCTGAAATGAAACGGCAAGTCAACTTACAGTCCGTAGACCCTGGTTCGGTATTGTCGGATTTTGCCTGCTTCGTTCAGATTTCATACCGGGAATTCACGGCTGAGCCCCTCGCGGCCGAGTCCAGTTCGACCGGCCCCACTGCGATCGGCCCCGCCGCGGGAGATCCGAAAGCCGCCAGCGGCAGCAGGTGCTGTCAGGACCGCGCCCACCGGGCCGGGATGGCCGGCCCGGGCCAACCGGTGTCGGGGCACCGTCACCCCGGGCACACAGCAGGGGAGATCGTGCGCTGATGACCATTGACCACGACAGTGTGCCGCGATCGGGCCTGCCCCTGGCCGGCCCACGCCGGCCGGGCACCGGGCTCCTCGACCGCCCGGCGCGATCGGCACACAGTCGGACGGTCCCGGCGCAGCGCCGGCACCGTGGGGCGGTCCGCAACCGGCTAGCCCTGCCGCTCGCCCTGGTCCAGGCCGACACCATCGCGCTGTTCTCCGCCACCGGCATCGCCAACCGGGCCGTCGACCCGTCCGCCCCGCTCGACCCCCTGCTCGGCGTCCCCGCGGTCCTGCCCCTGCTGCTCCTGCTCAACCTGGCCGGCGGCCTCTACCGGGCCCGGCTCACCCTGTCCGTCCTGGACGAACTGCCCGTCCTGGCCGCCCGGGCGGTCGTCGCCGCCGCCTTCGCCGTCACCCTGTCCGGCTGCCTGAGCGGCCACTGGCCCGACTACGGCCCGGCCGACCCGGCCCGCCTCACCGTCCTGCTCGGCGCCCAACTGCTGGTCGCGACCGTCGGCCGCGCCGTCCTCTACCGCCTGGTCCGGCGGATCCGCCGCAGCCGCCCCAGCCCCGCCCTGGTGCTCGGCGCCGGCGGGCTCGGCCGCCGGATCGCCGCCGCCCTCGGCGAGCACGGCGAGTACGGGATGCGCCCGGTCGGCTTCCTGGACGCCGACCCGCCGCTGCTCGCCGGCGACACCGACCTGCCCGTCCTCGGCGGCCGCGAAGTGCTGGAGCGCGAGGTGCGCCGGCACCGGATCCAGCACGTGATCGCCACCGTCGGCGCCGGTGACGAGGCCGAGACCGCCGCCGCTCTGCGGGAGGCCACCCGGCTCGGCTGCCAGGTCTGGCTGGTGCCCGCGCTGCGCGAGTTCGGCTCGCTGCCCACCGCCCCGATCGCCGGCAGTGACCACCTGTGGGGCTTCCCCTGCCTGCGGGTCGGCCGCCCGGCGATGCGCCGCCCCGGCTGGGCCGGCAAGCGCGCCCTGGACATCACCGCCGCCGCGTTCGGCCTGCTGCTGCTCGCCCCCGTCCTGGCACTCTGCGCCCTCGCCGTCCGCTTCGACACCGGCCCCGGCGTGCTCTTCCGCCAGCAGCGCACCGGGCTGGACGGCCGGGTCTTCACCGTCCTCAAGTTCCGCACCCTGCGCCCGAGCAACGAGCACGAGTCGGCGACCCGCTGGAACATCTCGCAGGACCACCGGATGGGCGCCGTCGGCCGACTGCTGCGCAAGAGCTCGCTGGACGAGCTGCCGCAGCTGTGGAACGTCCTGCGCGGCGACATGAGCCTGGTCGGCCCGCGCCCCGAACGCCCGTACTTCGTCATGCGGTTCGGCCAGGCCTACCCCGAGTACGCCGACCGCCACCGCGTCCCGGTCGGCCTCACCGGCCTGGCCCAGGTCAACGGCCTGCGTGGAGACACCTCCATCGAGGACCGGGCCCGGTTCGACAACCGCTACATCGAGTGCTGGAGCCTCTGGCAGGACGTCAAGATCCTGTGCCGCACCGCGGCCCTGATGCTCCACCCGGACGGGAGCTGACCCGCGTGGCCCTGACCCTTCCCGCCGTCCCGCGCCCCGCCTTACGGAGGGCGCTGCCCGCGCTCGCGGACCGGCCCAGCCTGCTCGCCGCGGCCACCGTCCTGCTGGTCTGCGTGCCGACCGGCGAGAAGGACGTCACCGCCGCCGTCCACGTCACCGCCGCCGACCTCGCCTCGCTGGCGCTGGTCGCCCTCACCGCGCTGAACCTGCTGCGCGGGCGGCTGCCCGCCGTCGGCCGGACCACCTGCGCGCTGTTCGGCGGGATCGTGGTCGCCGCCGCCGTCGCCACCGTCGGCTCGATCGACCCGGCCACCAGCGTCACCGGTTTTGTCCGGCTGGTCCAGGTCTTCGTGCTGGTGCCCGCCGCGGTGCTCTGCTCGCTGTGCGACCGCACCGACCAGCGCCTGGTCCTCGGCTCCTTCGTGCTCGCCGGGCTGATCCAGGGCATGGTCGGCGCGAAGCAGTACCTCACCCACACCGGTGCCTCCTACACCGGTGAGCCGATCCGGGCCGTCGGCACCTTCGGCGCGCTGGACGTCATGGCGATGTCCACGGTGGTCAGCTTCGGCCTGCTCGCCGCCCTGGCCCTGGCGCTCGGGGCCCGCGAGCCGAAGGTCGCGCTCGAGCGACCGGAGGCGAGTAGGGAAGGCGCCACACAGGGGCCTCGGGGCGACGCCCGGCTGCGGCGGTCGATGTTCGCCGCCGCCGCCTTCCTCACCTTCCCGCTCGCCGTCTCGTTCAGCCGCGGCAGCTGGATCGCCACCGGCGTCGCCGCCACCGTGCTGCTGCTGCGCGCCGACGCCCGGCTGGCCGTCCGCAGCGCCGTCCTCGGTCTGGCCGCCGCGGTCGTCCTGGTCGGCGGCCTCGGCCTCGGCGGTTCCGGCGTCACCAAGCGGATCAGCTCGATCGGCTCCGTCTCCGCCGCCCCCGACCAGTCCGTCTCCGACCGCTACGACCTGTGGGCCACCGCCGGGCGGATCTGGCAGGACCACCCCGTCCACGGCGCCGGGCCCAAGGCCTTCCAGCAGCTGCGCGACAGCCACGCCCCGCTGCGGCTGTCCTCCGGCAGCGACGCCGCCGACCCCACCATCGGCTTCCAGCGCGAGCCGCTGCTCTCCCCGCACAACATGTACTTCCTGGTCCTCAGCGAGCAGGGCCTGATCGGCATCACCGCCTACGCGGCGCTCTTCCTCGCCCTCCTGCTCGGCTGCCTGCGCCGCTCCCGGGGCTTCGGCTTCGCGGCGCTCGCCCTGCTGACCTGGGTGCTGGTCGACTACCTGTACGCGGACATCGGCGGCACCACCACCGTGCTGACCTCCGTCGTCCTCGGCCTCGCCGCCCGCGCCGCCGCCGGGGAGGCGGACCTGTGACCACCGACCGGCCGGCCGCCCTGGCCTCCGCCCTGCCGGCCCCGCGCAGCGCGCCCGCCGAGCAGCCTGCCCCCGCACCCGACCCGGTGCCCCGGCGCGGCTTCCTCGCCAAGGCCTTCGGCATCACCGCCGTGCTCAGCGCCGCCGGCTCCGGCCTCGGCCTGCTGCGCGACCTCCTGCTGGCCCGCTACTTCGGCGCCAACCAGGGCACCGACGCCTTCCTGGTCGCCTGGACCGTCCCCGAGACGGCCGCGCCGCTGCTGATCGAGGACGCCATGTCCTTCCTCATGGTGCCCGCCTTCGCGCTCGCCCTGGTGCTGCGCGAGGAGGACCCGGACGCCCCCGACCCGGTCCGCCAACTGGCCCGCGCCACCCTGCCCTGGCTGCTGCTCGCGCTCAGCTGCCTCGCCCTGGCCGCCGCCCTCGGTGCCCCGCAGCTGGTCGAGCTGCTCGCCCCCGGCCTGCCCGACCCCGGCCTGGCCGTCACCTGCACCCGGATCACCGCGATCACCGTGCTGCCCTTCGGCGTGGCCGGCTACCTGGCCGCCGCGCTGCGCGCGCACCACCGCTTCACCGCCCCGGCCGGCATCTACGTCGTCTACAACCTCGGCATCCTGGCCGTCCTGCTCGGCTTCCACGCCTCCCTCGGGGTGCGCTCCGCCGCCCTCGGCGTCGCGGCCGGCAGCCTGCTGATGGCCGGCCTGCTGGTCGGCCCGTTCCTGCGCGGGCTGCGCCAGGGCCACCCCGGCAGCAGCAGCACCGGCACCGGTACAGGCGGCGGCAGCGGCGCCGGCCGCGCCCGCCGTTCGCGCAAGGCGCTGGTGCTGATGCCGATCGCGCTGCTGCCGGTGGGCGCCTTCACCCTGACCCGCCAGTCGCAGGTCTTCGTCGAGCGCTACCTCGGCTCGGCGCTGCCGCCCGGCACCATCTCGCACCTCAACTACGCCGCCAAGGTCTCCCAACTCGCGATGACGGCGGGCATCCTGATCTGCACCGTCACCTTCCCGCTGGTCGCCCGGGCGCTCGCCGCCGGAGACCTCGCCGGCGCCCGCGACCGGGTGGAGAAGGACCTCGGCCAGGCGGCGGCCGTCGTGCTGCTCGGCACCGCCTTCCTGATGGCCTGCGCCCCCTCCGTCGTCGCGCTGCTGTTCGAGCGCGGCGCCTTCGGCCCCCGCGACACCGCCGCCACCGCCGACGTCATCCGGGTGTACAGCTTCGGCCTGCCCGCCCAGGCGCTGATCGGCGTGATGATCCGGCCGTACTTCTCGCTGCGCCCGGTGGTCCGCCGGGCCGACGACCCCGGCACCGAGGACGGCCGCCGCCGGCTGCTGGACTGGTTCCCGGCCGCCGCGATGGTGCTCGGCCTCGGCGTCACCGTCGCCACCGGCCTGCTCGCCACGCCCACCTTCGGCGCCCTGGGACTCGCCGCCGGCAACGCGGCCGGCATCACCACCACCGCCGCGCTGCTGCTGCGCGGCCTGGTGCTGCGCGGCATCCCGCTACGGCTGCGCCGGGTCCTCGGCGGCCACGGCCGGCTGGTGGCCGCCGCCGCCGGGGCCACCGTGCTCGGCACCGCCGCCGCCGGACTGGCCGCCGACCCCCTGCTCTCGACCCTCCTCGGGGGCCTCACCGTGGCGCTGGCCTTCGCCGCCCTGGGCACCGGTCTCGGTGCCCACGAGGTGCGCGGTCCGGTCCTCGCCGCCGCCCGGGCCCTGAACCCGCACACCGTCGCCACCGTCGCCGAAGAAGGGAAGCGTCCCCATGGACAATGAACGGGGCACCGTTCGTTCGGCCCAGGCGGGCGTCAGCAACGCCTCGCCGCACCGGGCGCGACTGCCCAGGAGCCGTCACCCGGTCGGTGAACCGCCGATTCCCGGCCCCGCCTCACCGTGGATCCTGATGTACCACTCGGTGGCGGTCGAGAAGGAGGACCCCTACCGGCTCACCGTCAGCCCCGAGCGGTTCGCCGAGCAGATCGCCTGGCTGCACCGGCGCGGCCGGCGGGGTGTCTCGGTCCGCGAGCTGATGCGGGCCCGCGCCCTCGGCCGGGACGACAAGCTGGTCGGCCTCACCTTCGACGACGGCTACGCGGACTTCGCCCGGTACGCCGTACCGATCCTCCAGGCCTACGGCTTCACCGCCACCGCGTACGTGGTCGCCGACCTGCTCGGCCGCGACAACAACTGGGACACCGAGGGCCCGCGCAAGAAGCTGCTCACCGTCCCGGAGGTCACCGAACTCGCGGCCGCCGGCTGGGAGATCGGCTCGCACGGCCTCGGCCACCAGGCGCTGCCCGGTCTGCCGGCCGAGGCCCTCGCGGTGCAGGCCCGGGAGAGCCGGCGCCTGCTGGAGGAGGTCGTCGGCGGCCCGGTCACCGGCTTCTGCTACCCGTACGGCGCCGTCGACCTGCCCGCCACCCTGGCCATCCGTGACGCCGGGTACGACTACGCCTGCGCCATCGCCCACTCCCCGCTCACCGGCCGATTCGCCCTGCCCCGCTGCTACGTCGGCGACCGCGACGGCGCCTGGCGGCTGCGCGCCAAGAAGGGCCGGCACCGACTGCGCGACGCCCTCACCGAGCTGCGCCGCGCGCGCACGGCGCGCCCCGAGCGCCCCGGAGGCGAGCGGGCGGTCACGGAGCGTCGGCCGTGAGGGTGCTGCACATCGTCACCGGGCTCGCCTCCGGCGGAGCGGAGCGCCAACTCCACCTGCTGCTCCGGCACTTGCCCGCGCACCAGCAGTGCGAGGTGCTCGCCCTGACCAACCCGGGCGCGGTCGCCGCCGCCCTGCGCGCCGACGGCGTGACCGTCCACCACCTCGGCATGCGCGGCAACCGGGACCTCGGCGCGCTGCCCCGGCTGGTCCGGCTGGTCCGGGCCGGCCGCTACGACCTGGTGCACACCCACCTCTACCGGGCACAGCTGTACGGCCGGCTGGCCGCGCGGCTGGCCGGGGTGCGCGCGGTGGTCTCCACCGAACACTCGCTGCACGCCGGGGTGATCGAGGGCCGCCCGGTCACCCGGGGCGTCAAGGGCCTCTACCTGGCGGCCGAGCGGCTCGGCTGCACCACCGTCGCGGTCTCCCGGCAGGTCGCCCAGACGCTGCGCTCCTGGGGCGTGCCGCCGGCCCGGATCGAGCTGATCCCCAACGGCATCGACACCGGCCGCTACCGCCTCCCACCCGTCGACCGGGCCGTCACCCGACGTCGGCTGCGGGCCGAACTCGGCCTGCCGGAGGGGAGTTGGGTGATCGGCGGAGTGGGCCGGCTGGTCCCCGGCAAGCGCTTCGAGGTCCTGGTCGAGGCACTCGCCGAACTCGACCCGGCGACCCGGCTGGTGCTGGTCGGCGAGGGTCCGGAGCGCGCCGCGCTGGAGCGCCGGGCCGCCGCACTCGGCGTCCGGGAGCGGCTGGTGCTCACCGGCGAGCGCGACGACGTGCCCGAGCTGCTGGCCGCCTTGGACGTGCTGGCCGCGCCCTCCACCGCGGAGACCTTCGGCCTCGGCGTCCTGGAGGGCCTCGCGGCCGGGCTGCCGGTGCGGCACAGCGCCTGCCCGGCGCTCGACGAACTGCCGCCCAGCGCCGCCCCGCAGGCCCGCCGGATCCCGTCCGAGCCCGCCGCCTACGCCGGTGCCCTGCGCGACCTGCGGCACCTGAGCGAGCACACCGCCGACCCGCTGCCGCACCCGCCGGCCGTCGGCCACTACGACATCGCCCGGGTCGCCGCCGACCTGGGCGCCCTCTACGACCGGCTGGCCCGCGCTTGACCGCCCGCCACCGCCGGAACCGCCGTCCCATACCCAAGGAGCCACACCCATGACCACACCGCGCCGAAGCGCCCGCCGCCTGGTCCGCCGCTGGTGGCCGGTGGCGCTCGCGGTTCCGCTGGGCGCCGCGGCCGGCGCCGGGTACGCCGTCGTCTCGCACCCCTCGTACGCCGCCAACGCCTACGTCCTCGTGGTCCCACAGAACCCCGGCGAGGCCGCGACCGCGACCAACTTCGCCCAGGCGTACGGGCGGCTGGCGGGCCAGCCGCAGGTGCTCGCGGTGGCGGCCGCCGAGACCGGCCATACCCGGGGCGAGCTGGAGTCCCTGGTGCACGGGACGACCTCCCCGGACGCCCCGATGATCGAGATCACCGGCACCGGGACGCGCGCCCAGGAGGCCGCCCGGACCGCCGACGCGGTGGCCCGCTCGCTGGTCGCCTTCGCCAACACCAGCAGCAAGGACACCAACGTCCGGCTGGTGACGCTCGCCCCCGCCGCCGCGCCGGACACGCCGACCACACCCTCCGCCAAGCTGGACGTCGCGGTCGGCGGCGCGGCCGGACTGCTGCTGGGCGCGCTGGCGATGATGACCCGCCGCCGGGGCGAGGCCGAGGCACCGCAGGCCGCCGAGGGCACCGGGACCCCGCAGACCCCTGCGGCCGCCGGACCGGCCGAGGCCCCGACGACGCCGCGCCCGCGCAGCGAGGACCAGCCGGCCAAGGCCGGGCCGGACACGAAGGCCGACGCCGTGAAGGGCAGCACCGTGAAGGCCGACGCCGTGAAGGCCGCCACCGCGAAGAGCGACGCCGTGAGGAGCGACACCCGGAAGGCTGACACCGCGAAGGCCGCCGCGAAGGCCGCAGCCGCCGCCGAGGCCGAGGCCGAGCCCGAAGCGGCGGAGGAGCCCCCGGCCACGGAGAAGCCGACGGCGAAGGAGAAATCGGCGGCGAAGGAGAAGTCGGCGGCCAAGGAGAAGAGCGCGGCCGGGAGCGGCCGATGAGCACCGAGACCCGCAGCGCAGGCCGGACGGCCCGGTCGGCGGCGTCGTCCTGGACCACCGAGCTGCGCTGCGAGGACGACGCCCTGGACACCCTCGCCGAGGAGTGGGACGACCTGGCCGCCCGCTGCCGGACCGCCACCTTCTTCCAGGCCGCCGCCTGGCAGCGCTCCTGGTGGCGCCACTACGGCCGCCCGGGCGGCCTGGTCGTGGTGCTGGTCCGCCGGGACGGCCGGCTGGTCGGCGCGGGCGCCTTCCGGCGTCGCGGCGGCCCCTTCGGCGGCCTGACCGGCCTGGGCGCCGGGCTGGCCGACTACACCGACGTCCTGCTCGACGACGAGTGCGCCGACCGGGCTGCCGCCGAGTTCGCCGCCGCGCTCCCGCTCACCCGACCCTGGCACTGGCTGGAGCTGCGCGAGGTCCACCCCGAGGCGGCGGTGCAGCGGGTGTACGCGCACTGGCGCGGCGACCGCCGCCGCTTCGAGGACTCGCTCTGCCAGTACCTGCCGGCGGTCCCGATGGAGCGGCTGCTCAAGCGGCTGCCCGGCAAGACCGCCCAGCGCAGCCGGGTGAAGCTGCGCAAGATCGCCGAGGCCGGGGTGCAGGTCCGCTCGACGCCGCCGGCCGAGGTGGCGGAGGCGCTGGAGGAACTGCTGCGGCTGCACTTCCTGCAGTGGCAGGTACGCGGTGTGACCCCGGAGCACCGCACCGAGCGGTTCGCCCGGCATCTGACCGAGTCCACCACCGGCCTGGTCGCCACCGGCAGGGCCGCCGTCCACCAGTTCCACCTGGACGGCCAGGTGGTCGCGGTGAACCTGCTGCTGCTCTGCCCCTCCTTCGGCGGGCTGTACCTGTACGGCGCGCACCCGGTGCTGCGCGAGCGGCTGGACATCGCCGGGCTGCTGTTCGGCGCGGCACTGGACGAGACGGTCGGCGCGGGCATCCCGCTGCTCGGCCTGCTGCGCGGCCAGGAGCCGTACAAGCAGCGCTGGCGCCCGGACCGGCTGCCCAACCAGCGGCTGCTGCTGGGCCCGTCGGGGCCGGCGCCGGCGGTGCTCGTCCGGGCCGGGGCGGTGCGCGCCCGGCAGGCGGCGGCGCACCAGCTGCGCACCTGCTTCCCCAGGCTCAAGGAGGCGCTGCTGGCCCGCCGCCGCAGCTGACCGTTCAACGCCGGGTGGGCGTCGAACCGGCCGACGGGCTCGCGGCCGGGCCCGTCGGCGGCGTCGCGGTCGCGCTCGGCCGGACGGTCGCGGTCGGCAGCGCCGGAATGCTCGGCACCGCGGGTACGGTCGGCACCGCCGGAGCGGTGGGCGCCGGGGGCGCTGTCGGCACCACGGCCGGCGCCCCCTTCGACCCGGACATCAGCTGCTTGAACCGCGCCGCCGAGCGCGGGTTGCTGCCGCACTGGAAGAAGCCGTGCGGGCAGTAGTCGGTGATGGTCTGGTAAGCGGTGTCGTGGGTACGGATCCAGTCGACCATCCGCTGGACGAACTCGGGATTGTCGCCGTTGCGGAACAGCCCCCACTCCGGGTACGAGACGGGCTTGCCGCGCTTGGCGGCGAACTCCACCTGGTCCTGCAGGCCGTACGGCTCGCGCACGTAGTCGTCGAAGGTGCCCCCGGCGGGCTGGTCGTAGCTGTCCATGCCGATGATGTCGACCACGTCGTCGCCGGGGTAGCACTTGGTCCACGGGATGGCGTCCGGGCCCCGGTTCGGGGCGAAGTCGAAGCGGAACCGCTGCCCGGGCACCGAGCGCATCACTCCGACGATCCGCCGCCAGTAGGCCTTCCACGCGGACGGGTCGGGCTTGCAGCGGTGGGTGTAGGTGGTGCCGTTCATCTCCCAGCCGACGGTGAGCACGGTGTCCGCGCCGCCCAGCGCGACCAGTTGTCGGGCGAGCCTGAGGAAGTGCGCGTCGTAGTCCCCGTGCGCGCCCTGGGCGAGCAGCTTCGCCACCTCGCCGTCCGGCACGTTCTCCTCGTTGGGCACCAGCATCGGCACACCGAGCACGAGCAGCCGGGACGGGTCGGCCAGCCGCCACTGCGACCACATGCCGAGCACCACCGGGTCGCCGTCGATGTCGGCCCAGTCGTTGCCGGCCAGGTAGGTGTGGCCGACCTGCAGGTTCGCGTCGCCCAGCCACTGGGCGTACCGGCCGATCTGCGGGATGTAGTTGTCCCAGGAGCCGACGAAGGCGCCGAACGGCGGCTCGTGCTTCGGCCGCTGGGCGGGCGGGCGGGGGGCGGCGCCGCGCGGCTCGAAGGCGTCCGAGGAGAGGGCGCGCCGTTCGGTCTGGCTGAGCGGAGTCCCGGCCGGGACGCCGACCGTGGCCATCAGCAGCAGGGCGGCGGCGGCCAGCGTCAGGCGGCCGATTCGCATGGTCTCTCCTCCGACGTCGCGTGGGAGGGGCGCCCGGTCTCGGCGTGGACGGACCGTGGCGCCCCGCTCGCCGACAGTAGGGCCGCCGGAGGACAGAAAAGCCGAATGTCACCCTAAAGTGGGCGATATTCGAACGCCGTCTGCCGCAATGGCCGCCGACCGGCCGCCGTGTATCAGATCTGTAACGGTCCGACCGGGCCCCCGCGGCCCGGCCCGCCCCGCCCCGCGGAGCGGCCGGGGAGCCGACGACGCAGGTGGGCGGGTGGGCGTGCGGGCGGGGCGCGCGCGGCCGGGCGCGCGGTTCGCGGTACGGGCGGGGCCCGGAACCGGGCTGACTCGCGTGCCCGGCGAAAGGTACGCTCCGGCCGTGTCCCGGAAGCCGCTGCGTGTACTGACCCCCCGCTCGATCCTGCCTGCCCTGGCGGTGATGCTGGTCCTTGCGGCCGGCGCGGCGGCCCACGCGAACAAGCCGGTGCCGTTCGGCGACCGGGTGGCGGGGCCGGGCGACGCGGAGGCGACGCCGGTGAACTCCGAGTCGCTCAGCGCGGCCGACCTGGACCTGCGGGTGGGCCCGGGCCTGGAGGCCTTCCACAAGCAGACCGGCGAGCAGGCCTGGTCCTACCGCCGCGAGGGAGCCGAGGCGCTCTATCTGGCGATGGCCGGGGACAACGCGATCGTGGTCTGGGACGACGGCATCGTCACCTCGGTGCGCCCGGGCGACCACGAGGTGCGCTGGCACCGCGCGGTGCCGGGCCTGGCGGACTGGCTGCGCGGCGACGGCGAGCCCGGCGCCGACAAGCGGACCGACGCCCAGCGCAAGCAGCTCGCCAAGCAGCGGGCCGCGGCCGCGCTGCACCCCGTCCAGCGGAACGGCTCGCCCTGGCTGGCCCTGATGACCCCGAACCTGACGATGGGTCTGCGCGACGCCGACGGTGACCTGCGCTACAACGACAAGCCGGCCAACGGCTGCGCCTTCGACCCGCTGCGCGCCGTGCACACCGACTACGCCGTACTCATCCCGCGCACCTGCACCAACAGCAGCGGGCAGGCCGTCTCGGGCGCCATCACCGGCTACCGGCTGGACAGCAACGGCTGGGCGATGAGCACCGGCCCGGCCGCGACGGTCAAGGTGCTGGACGCCAGCCGGGTGGAGATCACCGACGGCCCGGTCATGCCGCCCAAGGTCTTCGACACCAAGGCGGCCGCGCCCGAGACGGCCTGCGGCACCCTCGACGTACCCTTCGCCGCCGTCCGGCCGCAGGGCAACTGCGTCGACCCGTCGGCGGCCCCGGCCGCGGACGCCCCGGCGGCTCCCACGGCCCCGGTGGCCCCGGCCGCGACCGACGCCCCGGCCGCTCCGGACACTCCCGCCGCGACCGATGCCCCGGCCGCGACCGACACCCCGGCCCCCTCCGCTCCGGCGGGCGACCAGCCGGCCGCGCAGCAGCCGTAAGCCGGCGGGTACCCCGGGGCGGTAGTCCCCCCGGGGTGTTTCGTGCGGCCCGGTAGACTTGCCGTCATGGCTATCTCCTCCGGGCAATAGCGGGCGGCGGCGCCCAGTGTGCTGCGCCGACCGCCGATGAAAGCCCCTTTCCGCTCGCCCGGCCCCGGGTCCCCGCCCGGCCGCCCGCCCACGTCCCAGGAGTAGTTCCCAGCCATGATTTCCGCCAACGCCCTCGAGCTGCGCGCCGGTGCCCGGATCCTGATCGAGTCCGCGAGCTTCAAGGTCGCCCCGGGCGACCGGATCGGCCTGGTCGGGCGCAACGGCGCCGGCAAGACCACGCTCACCAAGGTGCTGGCCGGCGAGGGTATGCCCGCCGCCGGGACCGTCACCCGTTCGGGCGAGGTCGGCTACCTCCCGCAGGACCCGCGCACCGGCGACCTCGACGTCCTTGCCAAGGACCGTATCCTGTCCGCCCGCGGCCTCGACACCGTGCTGAAGAAGATGCGCGAGAACGAGGAGCGGATGGCGAACGGAAAGGGCGCCACCCGGGACAACGCGATGAAGAAGTACGCCCGGCTGGAGACCGAGTTCCTCACCAAGGGCGGGTACGCCGCCGAGGCCGAGGCCGCCACCATCGCCGCCGCGCTGGGGCTGCCGGACCGGATCCTGGCCCAGCCGCTGCACACCCTCTCCGGTGGTCAGCGCCGCCGCGTCGAGCTGGCCCGGATCCTCTTCTCGGACTCCGACGTGCTGCTGCTCGACGAGCCCACCAACCACCTGGACGCCGACTCGATCGTCTGGCTGCGGGACTTCCTGAAGACCTACAAGGGTGGCTTCATCGTCATCTCGCACGATGTCGACCTGGTCGAGACGGTCGTCAACAAGGTCTTCTACCTGGACGCCAACCGCTCCGCGATCGACGTCTACAACATGGGCTGGAAGCAGTACCAGCAGCAGCGCGAGGACGACGAGAAGCGCCGCAAGCGCGAGCGGGCGAACGCCGAGAAGAAGGCCGCCACCCTCAACGCGCAGGCCGACAAGATGCGCGCCAAGGCCACCAAGACGGTCGCCGCGCAGAACATGGCCCGCCGCGCCGACAAGCTGCTGTCCGGCCTGGAGCAGGTCCGGATGAACGACAAGGTCGCCAAGCTGCGCTTCCCCGACCCGGCCCCCTGCGGCAAGACACCGCTGACCGCCAGCGGCCTGTCCAAGTCCTACGGCTCGCTGGAGATCTTCACCGACGTCGACCTCGCGATCGACCGGGGCTCCCGGGTCGTCGTGCTGGGCTTCAACGGCGCCGGCAAGACCACCCTGCTGCGGATGCTGGCCGGAGTGGAGCAGCCGGACACCGGCGAGGTGATCCCGGGCCACGGCCTGAAGATCGGCTACTACGCCCAGGAGCACGAGACCCTGGACCCGGACCGCACGGTGCTGGAGAACATGCGCTCCTCGGCGCCCGACACCGACCTGGTGCAGATCCGCAAGATCCTCGGCTCGTTCCTGTTCTCCGGCGACGACGTCGACAAGCCGGCCGGGGTGCTCTCCGGCGGTGAGAAGACCCGTCTGGCGCTGGCCAGCCTGGTGGTCTCCTCCGCCAACGTGCTGCTGCTCGACGAGCCCACCAACAACCTCGACCCGGCCAGCCGTGAGGAGATCCTGGGCGCGCTGCGCGAGTTCTCCGGCGCTGTCGTGCTGGTCACCCACGACGAGGGCGCGGTCGACGCGCTCCAGCCGGAGCGGATCATCCTGCTGCCGGACGGCGTGGAGGACCTCTGGAACCCGTCCTACGCCGATCTGGTCTCGCTGGCCTGACCGGAAGTAGACGCGGCATCCGCTTTTCGGACCAGAAAAACTAGTCCTTACGGCGTGTCCGGGAATGAAGTAGACCCGGATTCCGTTTAAGGACTTCCCGTCGGCCCGCCACTCGATCGTGGTCGGGCCGACGCTGCTGATCAGCCCTTTCACGGCGAATGGCGGTAACCGCCCGGGGGCGTGCACTCTGCGTGAGCGCCCTGATGCGCTCGGATCACCACCGCAGGACCACGCATTTCCGGCATCGACCTTGTCGAATGGGTGGCCAGGACGCGGTGGATGGGTGATCATGGGAATCTGACCGAGCAACGCTACGAGGAGGCACGGGTGGCCGAGACTCTGAAAAAGGGCAGCCGGGTGACCGGTGCCGCGCGTGAGAAGCTCGCGGCCGATCTCAAGAAGAAGTACGACTCCGGGGCGAGCATTCGCGCTCTCGCGGAGGAGACCGGTCGTTCGTACGGCTTCGTGCACCGGATGCTGAGCGAGTCCGGAGTGATCCTCCGGGGCCGCGGCGGTGCCACGCGGGGCAAGAACAAGGCGACTGCCGGGGCCGGTTCCTGACGGTTCGTCAGCCATTTGCTGGGATGACGCGGCGGCAGGGCGCCGACTGAGGAGACGGCAGCTGGCCGACAGCTGGACGTGTGCCCTCGGGTCGTGTGGACCGGCCGCCGATCGTCATGTCCGGGGCGCCGTCCGCCCCCGTCCTCCTTTCCTGCGGGCCCGGTCGATCTTTCCGGGCCGGGCCCCCTGCCCTCGCGCGTCCAGTTTTGTTACTCTCCGGTAGCCACATCCCCCGCCACCGGAGGTCCCCGCATGACCGCCCCCGCCACCGACCCGCAGGCTCCGAGCTGGGAGCGGGACGGCGTCCGCCTGGAGATCGAAGGCGAACTCGCCGTCGTCACCCTCTGTCAGCCCAAGCGGCGCAACGCGCAGTCGCCCGCCCTCTGGCGCGCGCTCACCGACGCCGGACGTGACCTGCCCGGCAGCGTCCGGGTCGTCCTGCTGCGTGCCGAGGGCGTCTCCTTCTCGGCCGGGCTGGACCGGGCGATGTTCACCGCCGAGGGCATCCCGGGCGAGCCCAACTTCCTGCAGCTCGCCGCGGCGAGCGACAAGGAACTGGACGACACCATCGCCTCGTACCAGGAGGCCTTCACCTGGTGGCGCCGCCCCGACTTGATCTCCATCGCCGTCGTCCAGGGCCACGCCGTCGGAGCGGGCTTCCAGCTGGCCCTCGGCTGCGACCTGCGGGTGGTCGCGGAGGACGTCCAGTTCGCGATGAAGGAGACCGCGCTCGGCCTCGTCCCGGACCTGGCCGGCACCAAGCCGCTCACCGAACTCGTCGGCTACGCCCGCGCGCTGGAGATCTGCGCGACCGGCCGCTGGGTCGGCGCCGAGGAGGCCGCCGCGATCGGGCTGGCCAACCTGGCCGTGTCGGGCGCGGAACTGGACGCCGCCGCCCGGGACCTCGCGGCGGCCCTGCTGGCGGCTCCGCGCGGCGCGGTGATCGAAACCAAGGCCCTGCTGCAGGGCGCCGCCGGGCGCTCCTTCGAGGAGCAGCGCTCGGCCGAACGGGTGGCGCAGGCCCGTCGGCTGCGGGAGCTCGCCGGGATCGACGACTGACCTCGCATCGTTCGACCGCCCGTCTCTGATCGAAGGCCTGCCCCCAAGGATGTCCGGGGCGGGCCTTCGGCGTTTCCCGGGTCCGTCGCGGGTCCGTCGCGGGTCCGTCGCGGGTCCGTCGCGGGGTCGGGCGGGCGCCGGGCGGGTGCCCTTCGGCGGGCGCGGAACGTGGCGAAATGCCAGAGTTGGGGAGGTTTGCGATATAGCTGGAGCCGTACGACGGGAGATATGCCCATGCCTGACACTCCGACGCCCGCGACCCTGCACAAGAACGCCGGCGGTGCCCCGACCCCCGGCCCGCCGCCGGGCGCCTCCGGCGGAGCGAAGCCGGTCGAGGAGCGCGGCCGTACGGCGCTGGCCGTCGGCGTGGTGGAGAAGATCGCCGGGATGGCCGCCCGGGAGGTCCCCGGGATCCACGCACTGGGCTCCGGGCTCGCCCGTACGTTCGGTGCGATGCGGGACCGGGTGCCCGGCGGCAGGCCGAGCGTCGGGCGGGGCATCAAGGCCGAGGTCGGCGAGCGGCAGACCGCCATCGACATCGCCCTGGTGGTCGAGTACGGCGTCGTCATTCCCGAACTCGCCCGCCAGGTACGGGAGAACATCATCAACGCGGTCGAGCGGATGACCGGCCTCGAGGTCGTCGAGGTCAACATCGCGGTCAACGACGTCCACCTCCCGGACGAACCGGAGTACGAGGAGGAAGAGGAGCCGGCGTCGGCGCCGGGGCAGCGCCCCAAGCTCAAGTAGCGGGCACGGCCGAACGAGGCAGCGGAGCACGAGGCAGGGCCGAACGAGGCAGCGCGGAACGAGGGAGTAGCGGATGAACCTGGCCATCGTCGGCCTGGTGGTGGGCATGGCCCTCGGCTTCGCCGGGTACTTCGGGGGGTTCGCGGCGTTCCTGCTGGTGGGTGCGCTCGGGCTGGTCGGCTTCGTGGTCGGGCGGCTGCTGGAGGGCGACATCGAGCTGGGCGAGCTCGGGGACCTGCTCCGCGGCCGCGACCGGCGCCGCTGATGGCGGCCTCTGCCTCCGGCCCGGTCCCGTTCTCGGGGCGGCGGGGGCGGCTGCGGGTCGCCGACCGGGTCTACGCCCGGATCGCGGCCCGGGCGGCCCGGGAGGTGCTGGCCGGCGCGTGGCCCGCCGGGCGGGTGAAGGGCGCGCCGCCGCGCGTCTCGGTGGCGGTGCCCGGGAGCACGGTGACGGTCCGGGTCGAGGTCGAGCTGCCCTTCCCTGCGGACGTGGCGGGGTTGGCCGTGGCGATGCGGGAGGCGATCGCCGCGCGGGTGGTGGGGCTGACCGGGACCAGCGTGTCGGACGTGGTGATCGTGGTCGAGAAGCTGGTGCCGGGGGGAACCTCATGAGCGACCTGAGGACCGAAGCCGTCGAGGGGTCGGCCGACGGGGTGGCCGACGGAGCGGGCTCGGGGAGGTTACGAAGGCTGCGGGCGCCGCGGACGGTGGCTGCCGCGCTGGTGGCGACGGCGGTCCTGGTGGTCGCGGGGGCGCTGCTGTACGACGTGATCGCGGTCCGGGCCGGACAGCCGGCCCGCAGGTGGCGGGCGCAGATCGTGGACGAGCTGGCGACTCGGCACCTCGACGACCTGTGGGTGCTGGTGGGAGCCGGGGCGGCGGCGCTGCTGGGCGGGTGGCTGCTGTGGTTGGCGATCGCGCCCGGGCTGCGGCGGTGGCTGGTGCTGCGGCCGTACGGGGGCACCTCTGCGGCCGTCGACCGGGCCGGGATCGGGCACCTGCTGGCGGACCGGGCGGCGGCATTGGCCGGGATCGACCACCTGCGGATCCGGGTCGGGCGGCGGGGGGTCCGGGTCTCGCTGGCCGGGCCGGCCGATCCGGCGTCGGTGCAGCGGCAGTTGCGGGAGGAGTTGGATCGGGTGGGGTTGGCGCGGCCGTTGCGCTT
The DNA here is from genome assembly GCF_044455625.1 of Kitasatospora sp. NPDC051164. Classification (NCBI taxonomy): domain Bacteria; kingdom Bacillati; phylum Actinomycetota; class Actinomycetes; order Kitasatosporales; family Streptomycetaceae; genus Kitasatospora; species Kitasatospora sp. NPDC051164. The sequence goes on from NZ_JBITFB010000029.1 coordinate 103,189, forward strand.
GGACGTGCGGACGGCGGGTGGGCGCCGGGCGGGTGGGGACGCGGGGAAGGGCCCGGAGTCGGACGGCGCTGCGGCGGAGGGCCCGGCGGCGGACGCAGGGGCGGGACCGGGGGTGGTCGGATGAGGCGGGTGATCGTCAACCGGGTGCTGTTGGGCGCGGCGGGGGTGGTGCTGCTGGGTGTGGGGGTGCTGGTGCTGGCGGGCGGACTCGACCTGTACCGGCGGTTGGGCGTGCATCCGCCGGAGTCGTGGCCGCTGACGTCACCGGACCAGCCGGTGGTGAGCGCGCGGACGCGCGGGCGGTGGGTGTCCTCGACGTGGTGGTGGCCGACGGTGATCGGCGGGCTGGCCGTGCTGCTGGTGGGCATGGTGTGGTGGCTGGTGGCGCAGCTGCGGCGCACCGGGCTGTCGAGCATCGCGGTGCCCACGCCGGGGGTGAGCGGGCTTCGACTGCGGGTCGGCGCACGGGCGTTGGAGGAGGCGCTGGAGACCGGGACGGCGGTGCTGCCCGAGGTCGAGCGGGCGGGGGTCCGGCTGGTCCGGGCGCCCGGACACCCGCGGTTGCGCGGGGCGGTGCGGTTGACGCCGGGCGGGGACCCGGCCGCGCTGGTGGAGCACTTCGAGGACGGGCCCCGGGCCGATGCGTGCCGCAGCCTCGGGCTGCCGGAGCTGCCCGCGGACCTGCGGATCCGGGTGTTGCAGGCCGCCCCCGCCGAGCCGCGGCACCGGCGGACTCGGCGGCGGAGGCAGTCGAGGGTGGAGTGATCGAGGGTGGAGCAGGGGGCCTGGGGGTGGGTCAGAGGGTGCGGAGGGCGCCGCCGTCGACGGGGACCATCAGGCCGGTCAGGTAGGAGGCGGCGGGGGAGAGCAGGAAGGCCGCGACCTTGCCGAACTCCTCGGGGGTGCCGTAACGGCCGAGCGGGATACCCGCGCTGGCGGAGGCCCGGGCGGCCTCCGGGTCGGCGGCGAGGGAGTCCAGTTCGCGGACCCGGTCGGTGTCGATCCGGGCGGGGAGCAGGCCGACCACCCGGATGCCGCGGGGGCCGAGCTCGTCGGCGAGGGCCTTGGCGGCCATGGCGAGACCGGGACGCAGGCCGTTGGAGATGCCCAGGCCGGGGATCGGCTGGCGGACCGAACTGGAGAGCACGAAGCCGATCACACCGCCGTCGGAGAGGGTGGCGGCGGCCGCGCGGGCGAGGCGGAGGGCGCCGAGGAAGACGGATTCGAAGGCGTCGCGCCAGGCCTCCTCGGGGGTCGTCTCGACCGGGCCGGCCTGCGGGCCGCCGACGCTGATCAGGATGCCGTCGAGGCGGCCGAAGTGCTGCCGGGCCTCGGCGAGGAGGCGCTCGGGGGTGTCGGGGGAGGCGTTGTCGGCGACCAGGCCCCGGGCGGTGCCGAGGGCGCCGAGTTCGGCCACGGCTCGGTCGACGGCTTGCCGGGTGCGGCCGCTGACGAGGACGCGGGCGCCGTCGGCGGCGAGCTCGCGGGCGGCGGCGAGGCCGAGGCCCCGGGTGGCGCCGGTGACGATGTAGGCCTTGTCTTTCAGTCCGAGATCCATGAGGGACATAGTGCCGGGTGGGGTCGCTGGCCGGAGAAGGGGATGGTCGTTCCGGGGGCTGGCGTTGACGTCCGGGGGAACGTTTACGGTCGTTGCCGGAAGCGCGGGAGGAGCGGGTTCAGCATGCGGATCGGGGAGCTGGCGGAGCGGGCGGGGACGACCACGCGGGCGTTGCGGTACTACGAGCAGTTGGGGTTGTTGCCGGCCCGGCGGGCGGGCAACGGGTACCGGGCGTACGACGAGGGGGACCTGCGGCTGTTGCGGGAGATCCGGATGCTGCAGGACTTCGGGTTCGGGCTGGAGGAGACCCGGCCGTTCGTGGAGTGTCTGCGGGCGGGGCACCCCGAGGGGGACTCGTGTCCGGCCTCGCTGGAGGTGTACGAGCGCAAGCTCGCCGAGTTGGACGACTGCCTCGCGCGACTGCAGGACGTGCGGGCGCGGGTGGCCGGTCAGTTCGAGCGGGCGGTGCGGGCGCGGGACGACCTCGCGGCTTCCGAGCAACCACCACTGTGTGAACTGGCGAAGGAGTAGGCGATGGTGCAGATCGCGGGTGTGCCGGCGGTGACGGACGAGACGTTCGCCGCGGAGGTGTTGGCGGCCGAGGGGCCGGTGCTGGTGGACTTCACGGCGGACTGGTGCCCGCCGTGCCGGATGATGGCGCCGGTGCTGGCGGACGTCGCGCGGGAGGAAGCGCACCGGCTGCGGGTGGTGAGCGTCGACGTGGACCACAATCCGCGGACCCAGGCGGCGTACGGCGTGCTGTCGATGCCGACGTTGATGGTGTTCCGGGGCGGGCAGCCGGTGCGGTCGGTGGTGGGGGCGCGGGCGAAGGCCCGGCTGCTCCGGGAGCTGGAGGACGTGCTGTAGGCCGTGGGCCAGGCGATGTGCTGGAGCCCGTGGGCTAGGCCGGGACGGGTTCGGTGACGGTCTCGGGTTCGGCGGCCTGCTTGGCACGGTCCTTGGCCTCGCGGCGGGCGAGGATCCAGACGCCGACCGGGATCATCGCCGTGAACAGCCACCACTGGATGGCGTAGGCCATGTGCGGGCCGATGTCGGAGTGGTTGGGCTCGGGGATCAGCTCGGGCTGGTCGGCCGGGGCCGGGGTGGTGGCGGCGAGTTCGAGGTAGCCGCCGAGGAGGGCGGTGCCGCTCTCCTTGGCCTGCTCGTCCGTGTTGATCAGGTTGAACTGGCGGTCGGGCAGGCCGGCGCGGTCCTTGATACCGCTGGCGCCGTAGGTCTCCTCGGCGCGCAGACGGCCGGTGAGGGTGACCTCGCCGGTCGGGGCGGCCGGGACGGGCGGGTACTGGGTGGCGCCGTCGCCGGAGGCGACCCAGCCGCGGTTGACCAGGACGGTGCCCTTGCCGTCGGAGAGCTTCAGCGGGGTCACGACGAAGTAGCCGATGCTCCCGTTGGAGTCGGTCCGCTTGCGGACCACGAACTCGTGCGCCACGTCGTACCGGCCGGTGGCGGTCACCGCGCGCCAGGTCAGGTCCCTGGGGACCGCGAAGCCGGCGGTCGGCGACAGGGTGTCGAAGGGCACCGGGGCGGCCGTGAGGGCCTTGCCGATCAGCTCGTTCCGGGCCACCCGCGCCTCGTGGCGGTGCAGCTGCCAGAAGCCCAGCTTGATCGTCGCGGGGATCAGCAGCAGAGCGATCAGCATGGTGATCAGCCACTGGCGGGTCAGCAGAAAACGGTACACATGGGAACGGTACGCCGACCTCACAACGGGCTCACGTACCGGGGTGCGGGGCGACCTCGCGCAGCAGCTGGAGGAAGGCGTCCTCGGTGACCACCGGGGTGCCGACCTCGCGGGCCTTGCGGGCCTTGCCGCTCCAGCTGTCCGGCTCGTTGGTGACGAGCAGGCTGGTGAGGCGGCTCACCGAGCCGGCGATGTGCAGGCCGGCCTCGACGGCGCGGTCCTCGAGGAGTTCGCGGTCGGTCGAGGTGTCGCCGGTGAAGGCCACCCGCATGCCCTGGACCAGCGGCTTTCCGTCCAGCCAGCGCCCGGGGTTGGGGTACGGGCAGGGCGGGCGCTTCTTGGCCTGGCGGTAGCTCGCGCCGGTCCAGGAGGCGCGGCCGGGGGCGGCGGGCTCGTCCTCGCCGAGGTCGGTGACGGCGACGCAGTTCTGCAGCGGCAGCGGGACGCCGCCGAGGCGGGCGAGGTGCAGGCTGGGGCGGAAGGCCTCGGCGAGCACCCGGGCGTCGTCCAGGGCGTTGTGGGCGTGGCGCTGCTGGACGCCGAAGTGGGCGGCGAGCGAGGACAGCTTGCCGTTGGGCAGCGGCAGGCGCAGGTCGCGGGAGAGGACCATGGTGCACAGCCGCTGCTCGACCGGGGCGCGCAGGCCGGCCCGGGAGAACTCGCGGGAGATCATGTTCCAGTCGAAGAGCGCGTTGTGCGCGACCAGGACCCGGCCGCGCAGCCGGTCGGCGAGCTCGTCGGCGACCTGCGGGAAGGTCGGGGCGGTGGAGAGCAGCTCGGTGGTCAGGCCGTGGATCCAGACCGGTCCCGGGTCCCGCTCGGGGTTGACCAGGGTGTACCAGTGGTCGGTGACCTCGCCGTCCGGGTCCAGCTGGTAGACGCCCGCCGAGATGACGCGGTCCGAGCGGCCGAGGCCGGTGGTCTCGACGTCGACGACCGCGAAGCCCTCGTCGGGGGCGGCGGAGCGCTGGGCGGGGACCGGGGCGGTCCTCGGCGCGGGCTGGATCGGTTGCATGGTCCAACAGGATAAGGGGCGCCGCGGAGGGGCCTGGCCGGAATGTTCCGACCGACCGGCCGGAATAGAGTGGTCGGCGGGGGTGTCGTACACCTGGTCGAGATCGTTTCAGTGAAGGAACAGCGCATGCGTGCCACCGTGATTCACGGCCCCAACGACATCCGGATCGAAGACGTACCGGACCCGGTGATCCAGCATCCGACGGACGTGGTGCTCCGCGTGGTGAACGCCTGCATCTGCGGCAGCGACCTGTGGGCCTACCGCGGCGTGGCCCAGCGGGTGGCCGGACAGCGGATCGGGCACGAGTTCCTGGGGGTGGTCGAGGAGGCCGGCGCCGAGGTGCGCGGCTTCGCCAAGGGCGATCTGGTGGTGGCGCCGTTCGTCTGGTCGGACGGGACGTGTGATTTCTGTCGCGAAGGCCTGCAGACCTCCTGCCCGCACGGCGGGTTCTGGGGGCAGGTCGGCTCGGACGGCGGCCAGGGCGAGGCGGTGCGGGTGCCGTTCGCGGACGGGACGCTGGTGAAGCTGCCGAAGGAGGCGGCGGGCGACGAGAAGCTGCTGCCCGGGCTGCTGGCGCTGTCGGACGTGATGGCGACCGGGCACCACGCGGCGGTCTCGGCGCGGGTGCGGCCCGGGGCGACGGTCGCGGTGGTCGGCGACGGCGCGGTGGGCCTGTGCGGCGTCCTGGCGGCGCACCGGCTGGGCGCGGGCCGGATCATCGCGCTGGGCCGGCACACCGCCCGGACCGAGCTGGCCCGGCGCTTCGGGGCGACGGACGTGGTGGCCGAGCGCGGGGACGCCGCCGTCGAGGCGGTCAAGGAGCTGACCGGCGGCCAGGGCGCGCACGCGGTGCTGGAGGCGGTCGGCACCGAGGAGTCGATGCGGACGGCCATCTCGATCACCCGGGACGGCGGCGCGGTCGGGTACGTCGGCGTGCCGCACGGCGGCAGCGCGGGCGTGGACATCGGTCAGATGTTCGGCCGAAACGTTTCGCTGAACGGTGGTGTCGCGCCGGCCCGCGCGTACATCCCCGAGCTGCTGCCGGACGTGCTCTCCGGGGCCATCGAGCCGGGCCTGGTCTTCGACCGCACGGTCGGCCTGGACGGCGTGCCGGACGGCTACCGGGCGATGGACGACCGCTCGGCGCTGAAGGTCCGGATCGCCTTCTGACGCATCGTCAAGAGGGGTGGCACTGTTGGTCGGTGCCGCCCCTCTTCGCATGGGGTGGGGGTGGTCCGAAGTGGCGCGGGTGGTGGTTTTCGGCCATTCGGATGGCGCGAGGGGGTGAACGACCGGCTGATCGCGGTCAACCCCTTTCGGGGCGGGCACGACGCTCCTAGCATTGCGCGGCGCGTCCGCGACATGTGACGCCCCTCACGCTCGATCGTTCCCCCCGTGTGACAGCTACGCCGAAGGAGTGAGGAGAAAGAGTGGATTCGCCGCCGATCACCACTTCCACCACGGAAGTCCAACTCATCGACGACAGCGAGGAGTTCCGTACCCTGCGGCGCTCGTTCCGGAGCTTCGCCTTCCCGGTCACCATCGGCTTCGTGCTCTGGTACCTGCTCTACGTCCTGCTCTCCTGCTACGCCCCCGGCCTGATGCGCGCCAAGGTCGCCGGGCACGTCAACGTGGCCCTGGTACTCGGGCTGCTGCAGTTCGCCACCACCTTCGCGATCGCCGCCTGGTACGCCCGCTACGCGGACCGGCGGATCGACCCGGCCGCCACCGCGATCCGCGAGGCGCACGGCGCCGTCCTCCATGCCCCCCGGGAGTCCGCCGAATGACATTGCTCGCCAGCTCCGCCACCGAGCACCGCGGCCTGACGATGACCCTGTTCGGGGCCTTCGTGCTGGCCACCCTGGTCATCACCGTCTGGGCCGGGCGGCAGAACCGCAGCGCCGCCGACTTCTACGCCGGCGGCCGTGGCTTCACCGGCTTCCAGAACGGCCTGGCCATCTCCGGCGACTACATGTCCGCGGCCTCCTTCCTCGGCATCGCCGGGCTGATCGCGCTCAACGGCTACGACGGCTTCCTGTACTCGATCGGCTTCCTGGTCGCCTGGCTGGTCGCGCTGCTGCTGATCGCCGAGCCGCTGCGCAACTCCGGCCGGTTCACCATGGCGGACGTCCTCGCGTTCCGGATGCGCCAGCGCCCGGTGCGCACCGCGGCCGGCGTGTCCACCATCGTGGTGTCGATCTTCTACCTGCTCGCCCAGATGGTCGGCGCCGGGGCGCTGGTGGCCCTGCTGCTGGGGGTCACCGGGGAGGGCGCCAAGCGGTGGACCATCCTCGCGGTGGGCGCGCTGATGATCATCTACGTGGTGATAGGGGGCATGAAGGGCACCACCTGGGTGCAGATCGTCAAGGCGGTGCTGCTGATCGCCGGCGCCGCGCTGATGACCGTCCTGGTGCTCGCCAAGTACCACTTCAACCCCTCGGAACTGCTCGGCGCGGCCGCCTCCGCGAGCGGCAAGGGCTCGGCCTTCCTCGAACCCGGGCTGAAGTACGGGGCCACCAACACCTCCAAGCTCGACTTCATCAGCCTCGGGATCGCGCTGGTGCTCGGCACCGCCGGCCTGCCGCACATCCTGGTCCGCTTCTACACCGTCCCCACCGCCAAGGCGGCCCGGAAGTCGGTGCTCTGGGCGATCGGCATCATCGGCGTCTTCTACCTGATGACCCTGGCACTCGGCTTCGGCGCGGCGGCGCTGGTCGGCCGCAGCGGCATGGTGGCCGTCGAGGGCAAGACGCCGTCCGGGAACACCGCGGCGCCACTGCTCGCCGAGCAGCTCGGCGGCGGGGCCGGCACCACCGGCGGGGCGATCATGCTCGCGGTGATCTCGGCGGTCGCCTTCGCCACCATCCTCGCCGTGGTGGCCGGGCTCACCCTCGCCTCCTCGGCCTCCTTCGCGCACGACCTGTACGCCAACGTGATCCGGCGCGGCAAGGCGAGCGAGAAGGAGGAGGTGCGGTCGGCGAAGTGGGCGGCCGTGGCGATCGGCGCGGTCGCCATCGTGCTCAGCCTCTACGCGGGCAAGCTCAGCACCGCCGCCCTGGTGGCGCTCGCCTTCGCGGTGGCCGCCTCGGCGAACCTGCCGACCCTGCTCTACTCGCTGTTCTGGAAACGCTTCACCACCGTCGGCGCGGTCAGCTCGGTCTACGCCGGTCTGATCTCCTCGGTCGTGCTGGTGATCTTCTCCCCGGTGCTGTCCGGGGCCAAGAACTCCCTCTTCCAGGGCGTCGACTTCCACTGGTTCCCACTGGAGAACCCCGGCCTGGTCTCCATCCCGATCGGCTTCCTGGCGGGCTGGCTCGGCACCCTGCTGTCCAGGGAACGTCCCGACCCGGCGAAGTACGCTGAACTGGAGGTCCGCTCGCTGACCGGACTGGGCGCCCATTGATCATCCCGTGATGACTATGCTGGCCCGGCCCGCCGTGACGGTGGCCGGGCCGGCCGCATTTCGGGAAGGACGCACGTGCTGCTCGACACCTTCGGACGACAGGCCGTCGACCTGAGGGTCTCCCTCACGGACCGGTGCAACCTGCGTTGCACCTACTGCATGCCGGAGGAAGGCCTGCAGTGGCTGGCCAAACCGGACCTGCTGACCGACGAGGAGATCGTCCGGTTGGTCACGGTCGCCGTGCGGGACCTGGGCGTCCGCGAGGTCCGCTTCACCGGCGGCGAACCGCTGCTGCGCCCCGGGCTGGTCGCCGTCGTGGCCGCCTGCGCGGAGCTGGAACCGCGCCCCGAGCTCTCGCTGACCACCAACGGCATCGGGCTGGCCCGCACCGCGACCGCGCTGCGCGAGGCCGGCCTCGACCGGGTCAACGTCTCACTGGACACCCTCGACCCCGAGGTCTTCCACACCCTCACCCGCCGCCGGCGCCACCAGGACGTGCTGGACGGGCTGGCCGCCGCCGAGGCCGCCGGGCTGGCGCCGGTGAAGCTGAACGCGGTGCTGATGCGCGGCGTCAACGACCACGAAGCGGCCGACCTGCTGGCCTGGTGCCTGGAACGGGACTACGAGCTGCGCTTCATCGAGCAGATGCCGCTGGACGCCCAGCACGGCTGGGACCGCACCTCGATGGTCACCGCGGAGGAGATCCTCGAACTGCTCCGCGCCCGCTTCGCGCTCACCCCGGAGCCGTCCGCCCGCCGGGGCGCGGCGCCCGCCGAGCGCTGGCTGGTGGACGGCGGCCCGGGCCGGGTTGGCGTGATCGCCTCGGTCACCCGCCCGTTCTGCCGCGCCTGCGACCGTACCCGGCTGACCGCCGACGGCCAGGTGCGCAACTGCCTGTTCGCGACGGGCGAGACCGACCTGCGCACCGCGCTGCGCTCGGGCGCGGACGACGCCGAGCTGGCCGAGCTGTGGCGGGCGGCGATGTGGGGCAAGAAGGCCGGGGCCGGGATCGACGACCCGGAGTTCCACCAGCCCGAGCGGCCGATGTCCGCGATCGGCGGCTAGGGCGGGGCAGGGCTCGGCGGTCAGGAAGCGGTGCCGGGCTCGGGGGTCCAGTCGGCGAAGGCGACGACCTCCTTGAGGAAGCCGCGCACGCCGAGGAACTGGGACAGGTGCTCGCGGTGCTCGTCGCAGGCGAGCCAGGTCTTGCGGCGGTCCGGGGTGTGCAGCTTGGGGTTGTTCCACACCAGCACCCAGCCGGCGTCCGCCCGGCAGCCCTTGGCGGAGCAGATCGGCGTCTGCGGGGTGTCCATCGGGCCGTCCTCAGCGATAGGCGGGAAGTCTGCACCGCCAGTCTGTCACGCCCGGTAGGCACGCCCGTCGGGGCGACCGGGTGCGGGCATGGCGACGCCGGGCAGCCACGGGGGGAGCTGCCCGGCGTCGGTCCGTCGCTCCGACGGGGGATGCGGAGCGCGTACGCAGTATGTCACGCCAGGACCCTCGGTTGGGGAGGTCTTGCATGATTAATCTGAGCTTCTTTTGAGCTTTCGCCCAGCCGCTTGAGGATGAAGCGGGGTGAAACGGACGGTCAGTTCACGTCCTGTGAAGGATCGGTGGCAGCGGCCTTTGCCTCTCCTGTACCGGCAGCCCCACCTGCCCCACCCGCCCCACCCTTCCCGCCGGGTCCCAGCATCAGCGGGGTCTCCGACGGGAACTCGAAGGCGCTCGGCAGACCCGGGGCCCGCTCCCGGCCCGCGTTGGCGACCAGCACGGCGAAGTACGGCAGCAGCACGCCGCCCGCGAGCGCCCCGAACGCCAGCCAGCGCTGGACGTCCCACAGCACCACCGCGAGCAGCACGCAGAGCGTGCGGACCAGCATCGAGATGACGTAGCGGCGCTGGCGTCCCCGGACGTCCTCGGTGAGGCTGCTGCGCGCCCCCGTGATCCGGAAGACCTGCCCGCCGTCGGCGCTCTTGCCCATGTGTCCTACCGCCCTCGTCACGCACTCGCGCGCCTGGCCGGCGCGGCCTCCTCACGGTACGCCCGGGAGGTCGCGGCGACGAGGCCGGGTGGGGCGGACCCACCCGGTCGGGTACCCGAAGGGCCTGTCCGGCGGACAGGCCCTTCGGGTGTGCCGGGCCGCGGGTGCCGGCTACGAGCGCCGGGAGAGGTACTGCGGGGGTACGGCGTCAGTGAGCCAGACGCCGTTCTCGCTGAGCCGGAACTCGTGGCCGGCCGCCGTCATCGCGGCCGCGTTCACCGTCAGCACCACCGGGCGGCCGTGCCGGGCGCCGACCCTCGTCGCCGTCTCGGTGTCGGCCGAGAGGTGCACGTCCTGGCGGGTCATCGGGCGCAGGCCCTCGCGGAAGATCGCCGCGAGGTGCCGGTCGGCGGTGCCGTGGTAGAGCACGTGGGGCGGCACGGCGGCGGCCAGACCGAGGTCGACCGCCACCGTGTGGCCCTGGTTCGCGCGGATCGAGAGACCGTCCGGCGAGTAGCCGAAGCGGTGCTTGTTGTTGGTGGCCACCAGGTGGTCCAGTTCGGCCCGCGTGAGCGGCCTGCCCTTGGCCGCGAGCGCGGCGAGCAGTTCGTCGACCCGGACCCAGCCGGACCCGTCCAGCGTGACCCCCACCAGCCCGGGCTCGTGCCGCAGGATGCGCGACAGCATCCTGCTCGACCTGACCAGCCGTTTCTCGTCCATCATGTCTCTCGTATCCCCCCGTTGGCCCGCGGCTAAGAGGCTTGGCTGACCGAACTCATGTTGAAGTCCGCGACACGCACGGGTGGCATCGCGGCGCGGGTGAAGTCGTCGCTCCACTCGCGGGGCAGGCAGCGTTCGGTGCGGCCCACCTCGGTGATCCGGTCGAGCAGGTCCACCGGGGACTCGTTGAACCGGAAGTTGTTGACCGCGCCGACGACCTCGCCGTTCTCCACCAGATAGACGCCGTCCCGGGTGAGGCCGGTGAGCAGCAGCGTCGCCGGGTCCACCTCCCGGATGTACCAGAGGCAGGTGAGCAGCAGGCCGCGCTCGGTGCGGGCGATCATGTCGTCCAGGGTCGGCGCCGACTCCTGGCCGGCGGTCTCCAGGACGAGGTTGTCGATGGCCGGGCGCACCGGAAGTCCGGTGAGGCCGGCCGAGTGGCGGCTGGTGACCAGCTCGTTCAGCACGCCCTCGCGGATCCACTCGGTGGCGGCGAGCGGCTCGCCGTTGTCGAAGACCGAGACGTCCCCGCCGGTGGAGTGGGTGAGCACGAACGGCGGGGCCTGCAGACCGGGTTCCCGCGGGTCGGAGCGCAGCGTGAGCGGCAGGCCGCTGAGCTTGTCGCCGATCCGGGTGCCCCCGCCGGGCTTGGAGAAGACCGTCCGGCCCTCGTGGGCGTCGCGGCCGCCGCAGCACCAGCTGAGGTAGACCATCAGGTCGGCGACGGCCGAGGGCGGCAGCAGCGTCTCGTAGCGGCCGGCCGGCAGGTCCACCTTGCGGGCGCCCCAACCGAGGCGCTTGGTGAGCTCGGTGTGCAGGGCGGTGACGTCGATGTCGGTGAAGTCCCGGGTGGCGGCGCCGACCCAGGCCGAGCCGGACAGGTCGGCGGTCTTGGCGTTGAACTCGACCATGCCGGTGGGCTGGTCGTGGCGCAGCCGCAGGCCGGTGGAGGTGCCCAGGTAGCTGGAGGTCAGCTCGTAGCGGGCGAAGCCGTACAGCAGCTCGTCCTGGGCGGCGGCGCGGGCGAAGGCCTCGCCGAGGGCCGGGCCGAAGGCGTCGAAGACCGCGATGGAGGTCTCGGCGGGCGGCTCGGTGAAGTCCGGGGAGGCGGGCCGGTCGGTGACCAGGGGCTGGGCGTCCTCGGCCGGGCCGGCCGCGCGGGCGGCCTCCTCGGCGGCCCGCACCAGGTCCTCGACGTCCTCCGGGGTGACGGCCTCGCGGGAGACCACGCCGGAGGCGGTGCCCTCGGCGCCGGCCACGGTGGCGATCACGGTCAGCCGGCGGCCGCGGGTGACGCCGTTGGTGGTCAGGGCGTTGCCGGCCCAGCGCAGGTTGGCGGTGGAGTCCTCGTCGGCGATCACCACGCAGCCGTCGGCGCGGGAGAGGCCGAGCGCCAGCTCGACGAGTTCGTGGGGCTGCATCGCGGTCATCAGTGACCCGCCTCCTGCTGGGTGTTGAGCACGTTGACGTTCCGGAACAGCGCCGACGGGCAGCCGTGGCTGACGGCCGCGATCTGGCCGGGCTGCGCCTTGCCGCAGTTGAAGGCGCCGCCGAGCACGTACGTCTGCGGGCCGCCGACCGCCGCCATCGAGCCCCAGAAATCGGTGGTGGTGGCCTGGTACGCGAAGTCCTTGACCTGGCCGGCGAGTTCGCCGTTCTTGATGGCGTAGGCGCGTTGCCCCGTGAACTGGAAGTTGTAGCGCTGCATGTCGATCGACCAGGAGCGGTCGCCGACGATGTACAGGCCGTTCTCCACCCCGGCGAACAGGCCCTCGGTGTCCGGGCCGTCGGTGGCGGGCCGGAGCGAGACGTTGGCCATCCGCTGCACCGGGACGTGCGCCGGGGAGTCCGCGAAGGCGCAGCCGTTGGAGCGCTCGAAGCCCTTCAACTTGGCCATGCCGCGGTCCAGTTGGTAACCGACCAGGATGCCGTCCCTGACCAGGTCCCAGGACTGGGTGGCGACGCCCTCGTCGTCGTAGCCGATGGTGGACAGGCCGTGCTCGGCGGTGCGGTCGCCGGTGACGTGCATCAGGTCGGAGCCGTACTCGAGGGTGCCGAGCCGGTCGAAGGTGGCGAAGGAGGTGCCGGCGTAGGCGGCCTCGTAGCCGAGCGCGCGGTCCAGCTCGGTGGCGTGGCCGATCGACTCGTGGATGGTCAGCCAGAGGTTGGACGGGTCGAGGACCAGGTCGTAGCGGCCGGCCTCGACGCTCGGGGCCTTCATCTTCTCGGCCAGCAGGACGGGCAGTTCGGCGAGTTCGGCGTCCCAGTCCCAGCCGGTGCCCGTCACGTACTCGTAGCCGCGGCCGACCGGCGGGGCCAGGGTGCACATCGAGTCGAAGGCGCCGGTGCGCTCGTCGACCGAGGTGGCCTCCAGGTCGGCGTAGAGCCGGATCCGCTGCTGGGTCGTCATGGTGCCCGCGGTGTCCGCGTAGAACTTGTTCTCCTGGACGGTCAGCAGGGCCGCCCGGACGTGCGAGACGCCCTCGGCGGCCAGCAGCCGGGAGCTCCGCTCGGCGAGCAGTGCGGTCTTCTCCGCGTCCGGCACCTCGAAGGGGTTCACCGCGTACGAGGAGACCCAGGTGACGTCCCGGTGGACCGGCTCGTCGGCCAGCTCGACCCGCTCGGCGGAGCCGGCCGCCCGGCTGATCCCGCCCGAGAGGCGGGCCACCGCGACGGCCTGCTCGGCGACCTTCGCCGCCGAGGCGGTGGTGAGGTCCACGCCGGCGGCGAAGCCCCAGGCGCCGTCCAGCAGGACCCGGACGGCGAAGCCCAGCTGCACGCTGTCGGAGGTGCCGGCCGGCCGGGCGTCGCGCAGCCGCCAGGAGGCGCTGCGGATCCGCTCCAGACGGAAGTCGGCGTGGCTCGCGCCGAGCTCGCGGGCCCGGGTGAGGGCGGCGTCGGCGAGGGTGCGCAGCGGCAGGGCGAGGAACAGCGGGTCGACGGCGCGCCCGTGCGGCGCGCCGGCACGATCGGCCGGAGGGATCGGAGGCAATCGGGCTCCCAGGTCGCGGAGGGTGGCGGTGCGGCGCCACAGGGGCGCCCGCACCGCATCATTTCCCGTCCACCGGGTTTCCGGCCAGCGCATTTCGCCCGGTGCGCTGCGGTTTCCGCCCGTACGGTCCGTCGGCAACGGCCGTCCTGAGGGCGGTGGTGAGGGCGGTCGTGAAGGCTGCCCTGAGGGCCGTCATGAGAGCCGTCCGGGGGAGGCGTCAGCCGACGGACTCCCACCAGCCGTCGAGCTCCGGCGGGTTGTCGACGTCCACCCGCTCGCCGGGACGCGGCACGGCCAGCGGGACGGCGTGCTCCTTGGCCTCCTTCACCAGTCGCTCGACCGGCTCGGCCCACCGGTGCAGGCCGAGGTTGAAGGTGCACCAGTGGACGGGCACCAGCAGGCCGGCCGTCAGGTCCCGGTGGGCGAGGACGGCGTCCTCGGGGGTCATGTGGATGTCCGACCAGGCCTCGTCGTAGGCGCCGATCTGGACCAGCGCGGCGTCGAAGGGGCCGTGCTGCTCGCCGATCCGGGCGTAGCCCTCGAAGTAGCCGGAGTCGCCGGTGTAGAAGACCTTGCGGTTCGGGCCGGCGATCACCCAGGAGCCCCAGAGGGTGGTGTTGCGGGTCAGGCCGCGGCCGGAGAAGTGGTGCGCGGCGGTCAGGGTGAGCACCAGCTCGCCCAGGTTGCAGGTCTCGTCCCAGTCCAGCTCGATGATCCGGTGCTCCGGGACGCCCCAGCGGCGCAGGTGGGAACCGATGCCGAGCGGCACCGCGAAGGGCGCGGACTGGCTGCGCACCAGGCGCTTGACCGTCGCCATGTCCAGGTGGTCGTAGTGGTCGTGCGAGATCAGCACCGCGTCGACCGGCGGCAGCTCCTCCAGCTCGACCGGCACCGGGTGCAGCCGCTTGGGGCCGACGTGCGCGGCGGGGGAGCAGCGGTCGCTCCAGATCGGGTCGAGGAGCACCCGGAAGCCCTCGATCTCCACCAGCGCGGAGGCGTGCCCGTACCAGGTGATCTCCACGCCTTCGGCGGCCGGACCGGGCGGGGTGGCCGGACGGACGGTCGGCACCGGGTGGGCGGGGACGCGGCCCTCGCGCTCGAAGAGCATCCGGCGGGCGGTGGCGCCGTCGAAGCCGGGGGCGCCGGCGGTGCGGGCGAGCGTGGAGGGCGCGTTGTGGAAGACGCCGTCGCGGTACTGCGGGGAGTTGCGCACCCGCTCCTCGCGCTCGCCGTCCGGCCGCCGCCCGAACGCCGCCGGCAGGTCGCGCAGCGACCAGGCGGCCGCGCCCAGGCCGGCCGCCAGGGCGGTGAGGGCCAGCAGTGGTCCGCGTCGGGGGGTGTTCCCGGGCCGTGCCTTGGTCATCCGCTCTGCCTTCGTCGCTCGCCGGGATGGTCGGGGGGGAACGGTACCGCCCGCCCCGGGCCGGTCCGTACCACGGGGGCAACGGGTGCGCCCGCCCGTGTTGTTCCCGCACAGTCGCCCCGATCCGGGCAGCGCCCGGGCCTGGGGCGGTGTCACCGAGCCCGGCCGTGGTGGCGGGCGTGGTTGTCGGATTGCGACAGTTCCTTCGGTGCGGCGCTGTGGGAGCCCGATGCGCCGCCGCCGCCGACCGCCCGATAGCGTCACACTGCGTACGCATTCCGATGTACGCGCTCACACATGGAGAGAGGTGGATCGTTGAGCCGCTCGGTTCTCGTCACCGGAGGAAACCGGGGCATCGGCCTCGCGATCGCCCAGGCCTTCGCCGAAGCAGGCGACAAGGTGGCCATCACCAGCCGCTCGGGTGAGGTGCCCGAAGCCCTGGTGAAGTACGACGTCCTCGCGGTCCGCTGCGACATCACGGACGCCGCGCAGGTCGACGCCGCCTTCACGGAGATCGAGCAGAAGCACGGCGCGGTCGAGGTGCTGGTCGCCAACGCGGGCATCACCAACGACACCCTGCTGCTGCGCATGTCGGAGGAGGACTTCACCTCCGTCGTGGACACCAACCTGACCGGCACCTTCCGGGTGGTCAAGCGCGCCTCCAAGCTGATGATGCGCGCCAAGAAGGGCCGCGTCGTGCTGATCTCCTCCGTGGTGGGCCTGTCCGGCTCGCCGGGCCAGGCCAACTACGCCGCCTCCAAGGCCGGCCTGGTGGGCTTCGCCCGGTCGCTGGCGCGCGAACTCGGCCCGCGCAACATCACCGTCAACGTGGTCGCCCCCGGCTTCGTCGACACCGACATGACCGCCGTGCTCAGTGACGAGCGCCGCGCGGAGATCGTCGCGGGCGTGCCGCTGGGCCGCTACGCGGCGCCCGCCGAGGTCGCCTCCACCGTGCGGTTCCTCGGGTCGGACGAGGCCGCGTACATCACTGGAGCCGTCATTCCCGTCGACGGCGGATTGGGCATGGGTCACTGATCATGAGTGGAATCCTCGAAGGCAAGCGGATCCTGATCACCGGCGTGCTGATGGAGTCCTCCATCGCGTTCCACACCGCCAAGCTCGCGCAGGAGCAGGGCGCGGAGATCATCCTCACCGCCTTCCCGCGCCCGAGCCTGACCGAGCGGATCGCCAAGAAGCTGCCGAAGCCGGTCAAGGTGCTGTCGCTGGACGTGTCCAGCCCCGAGGACCTGGCGGGCATCGCCGACCAGGTCCGCGAGCACCTGCCGACCCTGGACGGCATCGTCCACTCGATCGGCTTCGCCCCGCAGGACGCCCTGGGCGGCAACTTCCTGGACACCCCGTGGGAGTCCGTGGCCACCGCCATGCACGTCTCGGCGTACTCGCTGAAGTCGCTGACCATGGCGCTGCTGCCGCTGATGCAGGACGGCGGCTCGGTGGTCGGCCTGACCTTCGACGCGCAGTTCGCCTGGCCGCAGTACGACTGGATGGGCCCGGCCAAGGCCGCCCTGGAGTCGACCAGCCGCTACATGGCGCGCTACCTGGGCCCGCGCGACATCCGCTGCAACCTGGTCTCGGCCGGCCCGCTCGGCTCGATGGCCGCCAAGTCCATCCCGGGCTTCGGCGACCTGGCCGACACCTGGAACCACCGCTCCCCGCTGAAGTGGGACATGAGCGACCCGGAGCCGACCGGCCGCGCCGTCGTCGCGCTGCTGTCGGACTGGTTCCCGAAGACCACCGGCGAGATCATCCACGTCGACGGCGGAGTGCACGCCATCGGCGCCTGACGACGCTCCGCCCGTACGCCGCTGCCCGGCACCCCTCCCGTGGGGTGCCGGGCAGCGGCGTTGCGTCCTGCCGGGGGCTCACGGCGTCACGCCCGGGGCCTCAGGCCTCGGCCGTCGGCCGGGGCCTCACGTCTCGGGCGTCGGCCGGAGCCTCACGTCTCGGCCGTCGCGCAGGCGCCGATGGCGCGGCCGGCCTCGACCGAGGCGCGCTGGGCGTCGCCGGCCCGGATGGCGTCCAGGATGGTGTCGTGGCCGATGTAGCGCTCGGCGATCAGCTCCGGGCCGACGTCGTGCCGCAGGTGGGCGCGGGTGACCTCGCCGAGGTCGGCGTAGACGGCGAGCAGCACGTCGTTGTGGGCGGCGGCCACCACGGCCTGGTGGAAGGCGGCGTCGGCCTGGATGAAGTCCTCGGCGTCGCCGGAGTGCCAGGCGCCCTCCCGGCGGGCCAGCGCGCCGTCCAGCAGCTCCAGGTCGCGCTCGGTGCGGCGCTGGGCGGCCAGGCCGGCCGCCGAGGTCTCCAGCGCCGCCCGCAGCTCGGCGACCTGCGCCTGGTCGGCGTCGGCGAAGCGGCGGTGCATCACCCCGGCCAGCTCGCTGGTGGCCAGCACGTACGTGCCGGAGCCCTGCCGGATGTCGAGCAGTCCGTTGTGGGCGAGGGCGCGGACGGCCTCGCGCACGGTGTTGCGGGCGACGCCCAGCTGCTCGACCAGGGCGGCCTCGGTGGGGATGCGCGAGCCGACCGGCCACTCCCCGGACGTGATCTGGGCGCGCAGCTGCGCGATCACCTGGTCGGACAGCGGGGTGCGCCTCGGCGAGGACAGCGCCACGGTGACTCCTTGCGACTACGGCTCGGGTGGGGCCTGGGTGGAATGTGGCCTGTGGATGAACGGTCGGCACATCATGCCAATTCCGAGGTGCATCAATTCATCCCATCATTCTATGATGGCGCACATGCCCGCAGCAGAGACCACCGCTTCCCCGCGGAACGAGGCCAGGCCGCAGACCGAGCGGCCCGCCGACTCCGCCCCCTCCACCTCCTCCGCCACGTACCTGGGCTGGCTGTTCGCCGTCGCGATCGCCGCCGCCGCCTTCAACCTGCGCCCCGTCGTCACCAGCCTCGGGCCGCTGCTCGACCAGGTCCGCACCGGCCTCGGGATGAACCCGACCCTTGCCGGGCTGCTCACCGCCGTCCCGTCGCTGTGCTTCGGGCTGTTCGGCTTCGCCGCCCCGGCGGCGGCCCGCAGGATCGGCCCGATCGCGGTCGTCACGGCCGGCATGGCCGCCATCACCGCGGGCGTGCTGGCCCGCTCCTTCGCCGGCGGCACCGCGGTGTTCCTGCTGCTGACCGCGCTCGCCCTGGCCGGCGTGGCGGTCTCCAACGTGCTGCTCCCGGTGGTGATCAAGCGGTACTTCCCCGAGAAGGTCGGCCCGATGATCGGCCTGTACTCGATGGCGCTGTCGGCCGGCACCGCGCTGGCCGCCGCCGTCACCGTGCCGCTGACCAGCACCCTCGGCGGCGACTGGCGCTACGGCCTGGGCGTCTGGGCCGCGCTCGCCGCGCTCGCCCTGGTGCTGTGGCTGCCGCTGCTGATCGCCAAGCGCGAGCGCGGCGAGCGGGCGGGGGGCACCGCCGCCCCGGTCAAGCTGCCGATCACCCGCAGCCGTACCGCCTGGGCGCTGGCCTGCTTCTTCGGCCTCCAGGCCACCGGCGCGTACGTGGTGATGGGCTGGCTGCCGAAGATCTTCCAGGACTCGGGCATCGACAAGGGCACCTCCGGGGTGCTGCTCGCGGTCACCATGGTGATCGGCGTGCCGGTCTCCTTCGTGCTGCCCAACCTGGCCGCCCGCTGCGGCGACCAGCGGCTGTTCGTGGTGGTGCTGGCCTCCTGCGGCATCGCCGGGTACGCCGGGCTGGCGTTGGCCCCGGCCGGCGCGCCGTGGGTCTGGGCCGTCCTGGTCGGCCTGTCCAACTGCGCCTTCCCCCTGGTGCTGACCATGATCGGGCTGCGCGCCCGGACGGCGGGCGGGGTGGCCCAGCTGTCCGCCTTCGCCCAGGGCGTCGGCTACCTGATCTCCATCCCCGGCCCGATCCTGATCGGCCGGATCTACCAGGTCACCGGCGAGTGGTACTGGCCGCTGGGCTTCCTGGCGCTGCTGCTGGTGCCGCAGATGCTGTTCGGCCTGCGGGCCGCGCGGGCCCGGCACATCGAGGACGAGGCGGTCCGCCCGGCGGAGCCGGTCAGGGCCTGACCGAGAAGGCCCGGGCCGGTCAAGGCCTGACCAAGAAGGCGGGGCCGGCGAGGGACGGGCGTGTTCGGGATGGGAGGATTCCCGACATGCCCGTTCTTGACCCGAACCCGACCGACGGCCGCAAGCAGCTCGGCCGTATCGCCCTGGCCTTCGTCGGCATCGCGGTGATGGTGGCGGTGATCGCCACCATCGCCAGCTCGATGGGCTGACGGCCGTCCGACCGAAGCCCGCCCCCATCCGACCCCCGTCCGACCGCCATTCGAAGTCCCGGTGAACGGGGCATGATGGCACCCGACACCCGACGGAGTGGCGGCAACCGGGAGCGTCGCGCCGCCCGGCGGCTTTTCTGCCAAGCTTGCTGGGTATGAGCGCCGAAACGCCCCGCAGGATCATCGTTCTCCGCCATGCCAAGGCCGACTGGCCGGACGGCGTGGACGACCACGAGCGGCCGCTGGCCGACCGGGGCCGCCACCAGGCCCCGGAAGCCGGCCGCTGGCTGGTCGATTCCGGCATCAACCCCGAGTACGTGCTCTGCTCCACGGCCCTGCGCGCCCGCGAGACCTGGAAGCTGGCGGTGCACGAGTTGCCCAAGCGGGCCCGCAAGACCGTGTACGAGGACCGGGTCTACGAGGCCCGGCCGGGCGAGATCATCGCCGTCCTCCAGGAGACCCCGGAGGAGTACGCGGACCTGGTGCTGGTCGGCCACAATCCCGGGGTGTTGGGCCTGACCCAGGTGCTGGCCGGTGACGCGGGCGACCGGGACGCGCTGGAGCGGCTGCGCCTCGGCGGGTTCCCGACGGCGGCGATCGCGGTGCTCAGCTTCAGCGGCTCGTGGAAGGGTGTCGAGCCGGGCGTGGCCGAGCTGGTCTCGTACTACACGCCGCCGCAGGACTGATTCCCGGACCGTACGTGAGGGGCGCGCGGATCCGATCCGCGCGCCCCTCACGTACGTCCGTAGGCCCTCCTCGGCGGGCCCCGCTCGGTCGGCCGCTACTCGTCCTCGGTCACTTGCCCTCGACCACTCGTCCTCGGCTAAGTGCCCTCGGTCAGTCGTCCTCGGTCGGGGTGCCGTGCAGTGCGTCGGCGGCCTCGACCTCCTCGCGGGTGATGCCCAGCAGGTAGAGCACGGTGTCCAGGAACGGCACGTTCACCGCGGTGTCGGCGGCCTCGCGCACCACCGGCTTGGCGTTGAACGCCACCCCGAGCCCGGCCGCGTTCAGCATGTCCAGGTCGTTGGCGCCGTCGCCGATCGCCACCGTCTGCTCCAGCGGCACCTTCGCCTGCTCGGCGAAGCGGGCCAGCCAGCGGGCCTTGCCGGCCCGGTCCACGATCTCGCCGACCACCCGGCCGGTGAACTTGCCGTCCACCACCTCCAGGGTGTTGGCCGCCGCGAAGTCCAGCCCCAGCTGCTCCACCAGGTGGTCGGTGACCTGGGTGAACCCGCCGGAGACCACCGCGACCTGGAAGCCGAGGCGCTGCAGCGTACGGATCAGGGTGCGCGCGCCCGGCGTGAAGCGGACCTCCGCGCGGACCTTCTCCGTCACCGAGGCGTCCAGCCCGGCCAGCAGCGCCACCCGGGCGTGCAGCGACTCGGCGAAGTCCAGCTCGCCGCGCATCGCCGCCGCCGTCACCTCGGCGACCTGCTCCTCGCAGCCCGCGTGGGCGGCGAACAGCTCGATCACCTCGTCCTGGATGAGGGTGGAGTCGACGTCCATGACCACCAGGCGCTTGGCCCGGCGCTCCAGCCCGGACGCGACCACCGCGACGTCCACCCGCTGGGTGGCCGCCTCCTGGGCCAGCTCGGCCCGCAACTCCTCGGTGGCCACACCGGAGACGGCCAGCTCGACCGCCGTCACCGGGTACTTGGCGAGCCGGAAGACCCGGTCGATGTTGCCGCCCGCCGCGGTGATCCGGGAGGTCAGCGCGGAGACGGCGGCGGCGGTCAGCGGGTGACCGAGCACCGTGACGTGCGAACGGCCCTCGCGGCGCGGCCGGTTGTCGCCGATACCGGAGAGGATCTCGGCCTGGAGCTTCTGCTCGTCCGCCCAGCGGTGGACGGTGGCCCGCAGTCCGCCCTCGGCGTCGGGCGCGGTGGGCGGGGTGACCAGGGCGCACAGCGTGATGCGGCCACGGGTCACGACCTGCTCGATGTCGATGACGTCGACGCCGAAGCCGGCCAACGTCGCGAAGAGGCCGGCGGTGATGCCGGGGCGGTCTTTGCCGAACACCTTGACGAGCAGGGTGCGCTCGTCCGCGGTCCGGGGCTGGGCGGCGGGGAGGGGCTCAGCGGCCAGGGGCGATGCGTTCATGGTGCCTCCCACGCTACCCGTCGGCCGGTGGCCCGAGACCACCTGTCCCACCCCGCGGGACGCCGCGGGCCCGCGCTCCGGTAGCAGCCTGGTCACAGTCACCCGGGGCGACTTTCATCGGCGGTCGGCGGGCTGGAATGATGCCCACCGTCAGTCACAGGAACAGCGCACCCCCGGCCGGGGGCCACAATTCGGGGGAACCGAGAGAGCGGGGCAGGCGAGCAGTGCCGCAACTCGTCATTGAGATCAACGGACAGCAGCGGACTCTGGAGCCCGGGCGGTCCTACACCATCGGGCGCAACCCGCAGTCGGACTTCCCGTTCGACGACGCCAGGGTCTCCTGGCACCACGGGACCATCAGCTTCAACGGCAGCGGTTGGCAGCTGGAGGACCACGGCAGCACCAACGGCACGTACGTGGCCGGCGCCCGCACCATGCACGCCCAGCTGTTCCCCGGAGCCGTCGTCAATCTTGGCAACCCGGAGAACGGGCCCCGGCTCGGCTTCTCCGCGCCCGCGCACGCCGCCGCCCCGCACGCCCCGCACGCCACGCCGATGCACGAGGCCGCCACCAGCCGCGGCCCGGTGCCGCAGCCCCAGCAGCCGGGCTGGCAGCAGCAGGACCCGTACCAGCAGCCGCAGCAGCAGGCCTGGGCGGGTCAGCCGCAGGCCCAGCAGCCGTTCCCGCAGCAGCAGTACGCGCCGCCGGCCCAACAGGGTGGCTTCCCGCAGCAGCAGGGCTTCCCGGACCAGGGGTTCCCGCAGGACCAGGGCTTCCCGCCGCCGCAGCACGGCGCCGGCGGCGGCCCGCAGCCGACCATCATCCGCAGCCTGACGTCGGCCATGAACACGATCCGGATCGGTCGCGCGCTCGACAACGACATCGTGGTGTCCGACCTCCAGGTCTCCCGCCACCACGCCGAGCTGCGCCAGCTCCCGGACGGCCGCTACGAGATCGTCGACCTCGGCAGCCACAACGGCATCTTCCTCAACGGCCAGCGGGTGCAGCGTCAGCTGATGGGCCCGCAGGACCGGCTGACCGTCGGCCACTCCGGCTTCGTGCTGGTCGGCGACCAGCTGCAGGAGTTCGTCGACACCGGCGCGGTCTCCTTCTCCGCCCGCCACCTGACCGTCGAGGTCGAGCACAAGGGCGCCAAGAAGATCCTGCTCGACGACGTCAGCTTCGGCGTCCCGGAGAAGTCCCTGGTCGCGGTCATCGGCCCGTCCGGCTCCGGCAAGTCCACGCTGCTGCGCGCCCTCACCGGCTACCGCCCCGCCGACCGCGGCGAGGTGCTGTACGACGGGCGTAACCTCTACAAGCAGTTCGCCGAACTCCGCTCGCGCATCGGCCTGGTGCCGCAGTCCGAGATCCTGCACCGCGAACTCACCGTCCGCAGCGGCCTCAAGTACGCTGCGCGGCTGCGCTTCCCCGGCGACACCGAGGCCAGCGAGCGTGCGGCCCGGATCGACGAGGTGCTGTACGAGCTGCGCCTGGACAAGCGCGCCGACAACAAGATCACCGCGCTCTCCGGCGGCCAGCAGAAGCGCGTCTCGGTCGCCCTGGAGCTGCTCACCAAGCCGTCGCTGATCTTCCTGGACGAGCCCACCTCGGGCCTCGACCCGGGCATGGACCGCGAGGTCATGCAGATGCTGCGCGGCCTCGCCGACGACGGCCGCACCATCCTGGTCGTCACCCACTCGGTGGCCGAACTCGCGCTCTGCGACCGGCTGCTGGTGATGGCGCCGGGCGGTGCGGTGGCCTACTTCGGCCCGCCGGACGAGGCGCTGCACTTCTTCGGGTACGAGACCTGGGCGGACGTCTTCCAGGCCTTCGAGAACTACCCGGAGCACGACTGGGCCGGCCGCTACCGCGGCTCGGTGCACTACCAGCAGTACTCCGCCCCCACCGTCGACGCGGGCGAGGTGCAGCACGTGCAGGTGGCCCAGGAGGCCATCAAGCCGCCGAAGCCGCAGAGCTGGGGCTCCCAGCTGTGGACGCTGATGCGGCGCTACATGTCGGTGCTCGCCTCGGACCGCGGCTTCCTCGCACTGTCGGTGCTGCTGCCCGCGGTCATCGGCGCGGTCAGCGTGCTGATCCCCAACGAACCGGGGCTCGCGCCCAACCCGAAGACGCAGCTCCACCTCAACAGCGGCGCCGCGACGATCATGCTGATCCTGGCGATCGGCGCTTGCTTCTCCGGAGCGGCCAACTCGGTCCGCGAGTTGATCAAGGAGCGGGCGATCTACGAGCGAGAACGAGCCACCGGGCTCTCCCGCTCGGCGTACATGATGTCCAAGATCATCGTGCTGGGCTTCTTCAGCGTGATCCAGGGCGCCATCATCTCCGCCGTCGGCTTCCTGCCGCGCAAGCTGCCCGAGCACGGCCTGCTCGTCAAGAACCTGCCGCTCATCGAGATGACCGTCGGCATGATCCTGCTGAGCTTCGCCGCGATGATGTTCGGCCTGATGATCTCCGCACTGGTGAAGACCGCCGAGAAGACCATGCCGCTGCTGGTCATGTTCGCCATCGTCCAGGTCGTCTTCACCGGCTGCCTCTTCCAGATCTTCAGCAAGCCCGGCCTGGAACAGGTCGCCTGGCTGATGCCGGCCCGCTGGGGAACCGGCATCGTCTCCACCACGCTCGACCTGTCCCAGCTCATGGGCCCCTGGAACAAGGACTTCCAGCACCCGAACTACGACCCGCTCTGGAAGCACTCGGTCGCCCAGTGGGCGATCGACGCGAGCGTGCTGATCGTGATCTCGGTCCTCATCGGCATCCTCGTCACCCGGCTCCAGCGCCGGCACGAGCCCGAGGTCATGCAGAAGGGCTGAGCCCCTTCCGAACCGCCGATGGGCGGCCCTCCCGAACGGGAGGGCCGCCCCTCGGCCTTTGTGGACCCGGCGGCGTTGTGGGCCCAGCGGCCTAGGTCCTCGGACCTGCGTCCGGCGCGGCCGCAGGCGGACGCGAGCGCCCCGGCGGCGGCGGTAGTTTGGCGGTATGCCCAGCACCACCGGAGACCACCTGGCCCACCAGGGCCCGCTGCCCGCCTGCGACCCCTGCCTGTCCGGGATCGAGACCGTCAGCCAGGCCCTGCTCGCCATGAGCCGGCACCTGGAGGTCCGCGAGGTGCTGCGCCGCATCACGGCCTCCGCCCGGGAACTGCTCGGCGCCGAGTACGCGGCCCTGGGCGTGCCCGACGACCACGGCGGATTCGCCCAGTTCGTGGTCGACGGCGTCACCGACGAGCAGTGGCGGGCGATCGGCCCGCTGCCCCGCCAGCACGGCGTGCTCGCCGCGATGCTGCACGAGACCGGCCCCATCCGCCTCGCCGACGTCCGCCGGGCACCCTCCTTCGGCGGCTGGCCCTCCGCGCACCCCGAGATGGGCGCCTTCCTCGGCATGCCGATCCTGGACACCGACGCGGCCGAGGACGAGTTGCAGGTGATGGGCGTCATCTTCCTCGCCAACAAGCGCGGCGGCGGCCTGTTCACCGACCACGACGAGGAACTGCTGCGGATCCTCGCCGCGCACGCCGCCCTCGCCCTGTCCAACGCCCGGCTGTACGAGCGCAGTCGTGAACTCACCCTGGCCGGGGAGCGCGCCCGGATCGCGCACGACCTGCACGACGCCGTCTCGCAGAAGCTCTTCTCACTGCGCCTCACCGCCAAGGCCGCCGCCAAGCTCGTCGACCGCGACCCGGCCCGGGCCCGCGCCGAGCTCGCCGAGGTCGCCCGGCTGGCCGCCGAGGCCGCCGACGAACTGCGCGCCGTCGTCGTGGAGTTGCGCCCGGCCGCGTTGGAGGAGGACGGCCTGAGCGCCACCCTCGCCTCCCAGGTGCAGGTCCTCGACCGCGCGCACACCGCCGACGTCGCCTTCGCCGCCGACGGTGTCCGCGCCCTGCCGCCCGCCCAGGAGGCCGCACTGCTGAGGGTCGCCCAGGAGGCG
Organism: Kitasatospora sp. NPDC051164; assembly: GCF_044455625.1. Lineage (NCBI taxonomy): Bacteria > Bacillati > Actinomycetota > Actinomycetes > Kitasatosporales > Streptomycetaceae > Kitasatospora > Kitasatospora sp. NPDC051164. Next base: position 128,229 of record NZ_JBITFB010000029.1, read on the forward strand.
CTGCACAACGCGCTGCGGCACTCCGGCGCCGGCCGGGTCACCGTCACCCTGGCCGGGACGCCCGCGCGCGGCGCGGTGCTGCGGGTGCGTGACGACGGGCGCGGCTTCGACCCCGAATCCGTCCGCCGGGCCGGCCGCCACCTCGGCCTGGCCTCGATGCGCGACCGCGCGGCCGCCGTCGGCGGCACGCTCACCCTGGAGTCGGCCCCCGGCCGGGGGACGCTCGTCGAGATGGAGGTCCCCGGTGCCTGAGAGCACACCGTCGATCCGTGTCCTGCTGGTCGACGACCACCAGGTGGTCCGGCGCGGGCTGCGCACCTTCCTGGAGGTCCAGGACGACATCGAGGTGGTCGGGGAGGCCGCCGACGGGGCGGAGGGCGTCGAGCGGGCCCGCGAACTCGATCCCGACGTCGTCCTGATGGACCTCAAGATGCCCGGCGTCGACGGGATCGAGGCGCTGCGCACGCTCAAGGGCGAGGGCAGCCGGGCCCGGATCCTGATCGTCACCAGCTTCACCGAGCACCGCACGATGGTCCCCGCGCTGCGGGCCGGCGCCGCCGGGTACGTCTACAAGGACGTGGACCCGGAGGCCCTGGCCGGAGCGATCCGCTCGGTGCACGCCGGCCACGTGCTGCTCCAGCCGGAGCTGGCCGAGGCGCTGCTCTCCGACGAGGGCCCGCGCGCGCCGCAGGGCCGCGGCGGCACCCTCACCGAACGCGAGCGCGAGGTGCTCGGCCACATCGCCGACGGCCGCTCCAACCGGGAGATCGCGCGCAGCCTGCACCTGTCGGAGAAGACGGTGAAGACCCATGTCTCCAACATCCTGATGAAGCTGGACCTGGCCGACCGCACCCAGGCCGCGCTCTGGGCCGTCCGCAACGGCGAGGCCCGGGAGGGCGCTCGCGGCGCCTGACGGACGGCGCATGGGGGTCCGACGGGCCGACGCCCCGGGCGCACGGGGGCGTCCCGTGCGCGGGGGTCGGATTCCGGCCAGGTACGAGGGCGGTCCCGCGAGCCCTCAGCGGGCCTCGCGCTCGTCCGCGAGGGCGTTGTAGGCGGCCACCTGGGCCCGCCGGGCGGTGCGCCACAGAGGGGCCAGGACGGACTGCCGCGCGGCCATCTCGGAGGCACTGACGGCCGCCCCGTGCCCGCCGGAGGCGATCGACAGCAGGGCGGCCACCTGGCGGGCCGACTCCAGCACCCGGACGGCGCGCGGCGGGTAGCCGGGCGCGAGCAGCTCGGCGTGCCCGCGTCGGCGGTACGCCTCCAGGGCGCGCAGCGCCTCCGGCCCGGCGCCGGCCACGTCCAGCCGGGCGAGCAGCACGGTCGCCTCGCGCAGCCCGTCCGCCAGCTCGCGCTCGGCCTCCTGCAGCGACGGCACGTCCGCCGGCGGCGCGTCGTTCACCTCGGAGCAGCGCCACAGCACGGTCGCCGAGCGGTCCCCGGCCGGGCCGAACACCTCGACTTCCGGCACCAGCCCGAGCGGCACCCCCACCGCCAGGACGGCCTCGCCCACGGCCATGGCGCGCCCGTTGAACGGTGCCGGGCCGGTCAGCCCCAGCGGGTGCCCGGCCGAGGGCAGCGCGAGGCGCAGGCCCCGCACCCCCAGCACCCGCAGTCGGCCCAGCGCCCAGGTCAGCCCGTGCTGCTCGCCCGGCTCGTCCCCGGGCAGCCCGGTCACCCGGTGGCTCTCGTCGGTGCCCAGCACGGCCGCGGCGGCGTTGTCGGGCGGCACCAGGCCCGCCAGCAGGGCGTTGCCCCAGGCGGCCAGCCGCCCCGAACGGGGCTCTTCGTACGGATTGTCGGGAGGAGTCGCGAGCATCCGGCCAGCCTACGGAATCGGCGGTCATCCGCGTGGCGTAGGTTTGCCCATGCGTGTGCGGCGCACCCACCCCGTGCCCACCGGCTGCCGGGGTCGGGCGTGCCGCCCGCACCGACGGCCGAGAATCTTGTTTTTTGGGGAAGGCGTAGGCATGAGCGACGTGCTGGAGCTGGTGGACGTATCCGTGGTCCGGGAGGGGCGCGCGCTGGTCGACCAGGTCTCGTGGTCCATCTCCGAGGGTGAGCGCTGGGTCATCCTGGGCCCGAACGGCGCCGGCAAGACCACCCTGCTGCAGATCGCCTCCTCATACCTGTTCCCGACCTCGGGCAAGGTCAGCGTGCTGGGCGAGAAGCTGGGCGAGATCGACGTCTTCGAGCTGCGCTCCCGGATCGGCCTGGCCGGCGCCGCCATGTTCGACAAGCTGCCGGCCGAGCAGACCGTGCTGCAGACCGTGCTGACCGCGGCCTACGGCATGACGGTCAGCTGGCAGGAGAGCTACGAGCAGTCGGACGAGTCCCGCGCCCTCGCGCTGCTCGACCGCCTCGGCATGGCCGGCCTCACCGACCGCAAGTTCGGCACCCTCTCCGAGGGCGAGCGCAAGCGCACCCTGATCGCCCGCGCCCTGATGACCGACCCCGAGCTGCTGCTGCTCGACGAGCCCGCGGCCGGCCTGGACCTCGGCGGCCGCGAGGACCTGGTCCGCCGGCTCGGCGCGCTCGCCCAGGACGAGTTCGCCCCGGCCATGGCGATGGTCACCCACCACGTCGAGGAGATCGCCCCGGGCTTCACCCACGTCCTGATGATCCGCCAGGGCAAGGTGCTCACGGCCGGCCCGATCGACACCGAGCTGACCGCCCGTAACCTCTCCAAGTGCTTCGGGCTGCCGCTCACCCTGGAGCGCCACGGCGACCGCTGGTCGGCCCAGGGCCTGCCGCTGGGCTGAGGCCCCGTCCGGCCAAATCCTCCGCCCTGTCTCGGCCCGTCCTTCGCCCGTCTCGGGGAGGCTGCCGGAACCGGTCGCACGTGCGACCGGTTTCCGCCCCTCGACCTGCGGGAACTGTCCGCCTCGAAGGCCTTCGCTCCCTAGGATGGACGTGTGGACAGCTGGATCTGGTGGCTCCTGGCCGCCGCAGGGCTCGGCATACCGCTGGTTCTCACCGCGATGCCGGAGTTCGCCATGTTCGCGGTCGGAGCGCTCGCCGCCGCGGGCGTGGCCGGACTGGGCGGGGGAGTGGTCCTGGAGACCATCACATTCCTCGTGGTCTCGGTCGCGCTCGTGGTCTTCGTGCGCCCGATCGCCTACCGGCAGCTGCAGAAGGGCCCGCAGGTCAAGATGGGCATCGAGGCGCTGCACGGCGCCACCGCGGTCGTCGCGGAAACAGTCGACGGGGAAGGCGGCCGGATCAAGCTGAACGGCGAGATCTGGTCGGCCCGCGCGCTCCACCCGGACCAGGTGTACCAGCCCGGGCAGCAGGTCGACGTCGTCGAAATCCAGGGCGCGACCGCCCTGGTCGTCTAGGGGAGAGTCCGTGGAACCCGTCCTTATCGTCCTGGTCGTCCTGGTCGTGGTGGCCTTCATCGCGCTGATCAAGACGATTCAGGTCATCCCACAGGCCAGCGCGGCGATCGTGGAGCGCTTCGGCCGCTACACCCGGACGCTCAACGCGGGGCTGAACATCGTCGTCCCGTTCATCGACCGCGTCCGCAACCGGATCGACCTGCGCGAGCAGGTCGTGCCGTTCCCGCCGCAGCCGGTGATCACCCAGGACAACCTGGTCGTCAACATCGACACCGTCATCTACTACCAGGTGACCGACCCGCGGGCGGCCACCTACGAGGTCGCCAGCTACATCCAGGCCATCGAGCAGCTGACCGTCACCACGCTGCGCAACATCATCGGCTCGATGGACCTGGAGTCCACCCTGACCTCCCGCGAGGTCATCAACGCCGGTCTGCGCGGCGTCCTGGACGAGGCCACCGGCAAGTGGGGCATCCGGGTCAACCGCGTCGAGCTGAAGGCGATCGAGCCGCCGACCTCCATCCAGGACTCGATGGAGAAGCAGATGCGCGCCGACCGGGACAAGCGCGCCGCGATCCTCACCGCCGAGGGCCAGCGCCAGGCGCAGATCCTCAAGGCCGAAGGTGAGAAGCAGGCGGACGTGCTCAGGGCCGAGGGTGAGGCGCAGGCCGCGGTGCTGCGCGCCGACGGTGAGGCGGCCGCGATCCGGACGGTCTTCGAGGCCATCCACGACGGCGACGCCGACCAGAAGCTGCTCGCCTACCAGTACCTGCAGACCCTGCCCGAGCTGGCCAAGGGCGACTCCAACAAGCTCTGGATCATCCCCAGCGAGGTCGGCGACGCGCTCAAGGGCCTCGGCGGCGCCTTCACCGGCCTGACCGGCAACGGTGGCGGGGCCAACGGCGGCGCCGTCGCGGTGCCGAGCGTCCCGAAGGGCGCCCCGGCCACCCAGGTGCCGATCGACCCGGCGTCCGGGCCGCGGCCGGTGGACACCGAGAAGGGTGCCGCCCGTCCCCGGGTGGACCCGACCCGGGAGTACCCCAAGATCGACCCGGAGTGACCGGAGTGACCGGAGTGAGCCGACCCTGAGTGAGCGGCTGGGCTGTGCTTCGCCGAGGGCCCGCGGCCGTACGTCTCCCGTATGGCGGCGGGCCCTCGGGCTTTCGCGGCGCTTTTCGCGGCGCCGCGCGTGGCGCTTTTCGTGGCGCCGCTCGTGACGGTGTGGCGTACGTCCCGAATCGTGGGCGGCCCCTGGTCGGGCGGGAGGGCGGTCCGGCATGATCCTCTCGGACAGGACCGAGAGGAGAAGTGACCCATGACGCTCTGGGAGGCGATCGCCGTCCTGGTGGCTGGGGTCGGAGCCGGGATGATCAATGTGATCGTCGGCTCCGGGACCCTGATCACCTTCCCGGTCCTGCTCGCCGTCGGCATCCCGCCGGTCACCGCCAACGTCTCCAACTCCTTCGGCCTGGTGCCCGGTTCGCTCAGCGGCGTGATCGGCTACCGCCGCGAACTCGCCGACCAGGGACGCCGGGTGCTGCGCCTGGGCACCGCCTCGCTGCTCGGCGGGCTGCTCGGCGCGCTGCTGCTGATCAAGCTGCCGAGCGGGGCCTTCGACGCGATCGTCCCGGTACTGATCCTGCTCGCGCTCGTCCTGGTGGTGATCCAGCCCAAGGTGGCCAAGGCCGTCGCCGCCCGCCGCCGACCCGGCGGCGACCCGGACGGCGGCCCGGTGCTGCTGGCCGGGGTGTTCCTCACCGGCATCTACGGCGGCTACTTCGGCGCCGCCCAGGGCGTCCTGCTGATGGCGCTGATGGGCATGCTGCTGCAGGAGGAACTGCAGCGGATCAACGCGGTGAAGAACGCCCTGGCGCTGATCGTCAACGCCGTCGCCGCGCTGTTCTTCCTGTTCACCTCGACCGTGAACTGGACGGCGGCCGGGCTGATCGCGGTGGGCTCGCTGGTCGGCGGCCTGGTCGGCGCCAAGGTCGGCCGCCGCCTGCCGCCGGCCGCGCTGCGCGGGGTGATCGTGGTGGTCGGCCTCGCGGCCGTCACCAAGCTGCTGCTGGCGTGAGCGAAGCCGCTGCCGAGTCGAACGACCGTCAGACCGTAAGAGAGTCAGAGGAGTACGCCATGGCCCTGGAGATGCGCGAGATCTGTGAGCGCTGCGAGGTGTCGCTGACCGCCGACGGCCCCGCCTCGATATGTTCCTTCGAGTGCACCTTCTGCCCGGACTGCACCGAGGCCATGGCCGCCGGCTGCCCCAACTGCGGCGGCGAGCTGGTGGCCCGTCCGCGCCGGAAGGCCGCCTGACCCCGGCACCCCGGGGTACTCCGGCGCCCCGGAGTTCCCCGGCGCCCCGGAGCACTCCGGACCGACGACGCAGCAGGAGCGCAGCGATGAGCAGCAGGGCACGGCTGACCGAGGACGAGATCACGGCGGCACTGGCGGCGCTGCCGCACTGGACCCGGGAGGGCGACAGCATCGTCCGCAGCGCCGACGCCCCGGACTTCCCGGCGGGGATCCGGGTGGTCGCCGCCGTCGCTGAGCAGGCCGAGGCGCTCGACCACCACCCCGACATCGACATCCGTTGGCGCACCCTGCGCTTCGTCCTGTCCACCCACAGCGCAGGCGGCCTCACCGGCCTGGACTTCACCCTGGCCGCCCGCATCGACGAGGCCCTGCGCGCCGAGTCCGCGGCCTGACGCCCTCGGGCCGGGCCCGGGTCGTCCCTCCGGACCGGCGTGAGATGCTGACTGCCGCATCGGCAGGCAGGCGGGCTCGGAGGGACGAAACGGATGGCGCAGGAGCCCTTCGGAGACGCCCACACCGGGCAGCAGCCGTGGTACCCCCAGGGGCCTTCGGCCCAGGGCCAGCCGGTCCAGGGCCAGCCGGACTGGCAGGGCGACGGGTTCTACGGGCAGCAGCAGCCGCAGCAGCAGGCGGGCTACGGCGTGGCCGGGTACGGGCAGCAGTCGCAGTACGACCAGTCCGGCTACGGGCACGCCGGTTACGACCAGAGCGGCTACGACCAGTCCGGGTACGGGCAGACCGGGTACGTCGAGGGCGGTTACGTCCAGGGGCAGTACAGCGGCCACGAGCAGTACCAGCCGCTCCCGGAGTACCCGCAGTACCCGCAGTACCCGGACCACGCGCAGTCTCCGCAGTACCCCGCGCACGCGCAGTCGCTGCAGTACCCCGAGCACGCGCAGTCCCTGCAGTACCCCGACCTCGCGCAGCAGCCGTACACGCCGTATGCCGGCGGGCAACAGTCCGCCGGGGAGGGGCTGTACGTCCCGGCGGGGGCCGAGTACTCGGCGGACGGCTATGTGCACCTCGATGAGGCTGAGCCGAAGTCCGCGCCGACCGAGCCGGAGTCCGAGCCGACCGGGCCGGCCGGGTCGGAGAAGACCCCGGAGGGAGCCCCGAAGCCTGCGGCCCGGCCCGCCACGCGGTCCCGCGCCGCCGCCCGCCGGGGTGGTGACGGCGGTTCCGGTTCCGGTCCCAAGCCCGCGCCCGGCTCGATATCGGGCTCGGGGGCCGACTCCTCGTTCTCGGCCAAGGCCCGGCGGGCCGCCGACGCGGTGCTGACCGGGGAGCACGTGCCCAGCCGGAAGGCCCTGCTCGTGCGAGCCGGCGCCGGGGTGGCCGCGCTCGGGGTGCTGGTGGCGGCCGGGCTGATGGTCGGTGCCGAGGGCGGTGGCAGCGCGGCGGCGAGCAGCGGCGGCGAGCCCGGCTTCACGGTCGCGCACTCCCGGGCGTGGTCCGCGCAGCCCGTCGCGGCCGGGCAGCCCGGGGGTGACGACACGCTGGTCGGCAGCTGGCTGCTGACGGACGCGGTGGTCCGGGCCGACGGCTCCGGGGTGCACGCGTACGACCGCGCGGGCGGCAAGCCGACCTGGTCGGTGGAGCCGCCGGCCGCCGGGGCCGTTCCGTGCGGGCTGTCGGCGGGCGTGAACCAGGCGGGCCTGGGCGCGGCGCTGTTCCGTCCGCAGGCGGACCCGAAGAGCCCGTGCGCGCTGGTGGCCGTCGTGGACACCAGGACGGGCAAGACGGCCTGGACCAAGACCCTTTCGGACGCGAAGGGCGCCTACTCCGCGCGGGTCGGCGTCACCGAGGACAAGGTGGTCGCGATCGGCGACGACCACGCGGTGGCCTGGGAGTCGGCGGACGGGAAGGACATCTGGCAGTACACCGGGCAGGGCAAGTTCTGCACGCTCTCCGGCGGCGTCAGCGGCAAGACCGTGCTGGTGGCCTCCTCGTGCGCCGACTCGACGCCCGCCGACCAGGCCGTCGCGCTGAACCTCGCGGACGGCAAGGTCAGCTGGTGGCGGGGGCTGAACAACCAGCCGAAGACGGTGACGGTGCTGTCCGCCGAGCCGGCCGTGGTCCTCACCACCGGCGACAAGCCGAACAACGACCGGGTTTTCGCCTGGGGCACCGCCGGCGACCCGGCCGCCGAGATCCCGGTGGTCACGGACGGCGGCTGGCTGGACGTCGCCCACGGCACCTTCGCGGCCACACCCGAGGTGTTCTTCGAGGGCCGCACGATGGTCACCACCCTGACCCCGGCGAACGGCAGCGGGCCGGCGGCCGCGGTCGGCTACGACCTGGACACCGGCAAGCAGCGTTGGAAGGCCCCGACCACCGCCAAGGGCACCGTCCGGGCGGTCGGCATCGACGGCGGCTCGCTGGTGCTCGCCGCCGACGAACGCCGCGACCAGCCCGCCCACCTCACCCGGTTCCCGCTGGCGGGCGGCGAGGAGGCGGCCGGTGGCAACTTCCCGCCCGGGACCGGCTCGCTGCTGCTCTCCGGGCGGGTGCTGATCGGCGCTGGGCAGGTGGTTGTGGTGCCCGAGCACGCGGCCAACTACGGTACGGCGGCCGGGTACCAGGCGAAGGGCTGACGCCGCTCGCCGGGACCGGCCGGGTGGCTACGTGGTCAGGGCCGCTACCCGGATGGGGTGGCTACGCGGTCGGGTGGCTACGCGGCCGAAACGGGCAGGCCCGGTACCGGCGGCAGCCAGTCGGCGAGATCCCGCGCCTCCGAGCTGCGCAGACCGAGCGCCAGCATCAGGCTGGCCTGCGGGGTCGGCATGAACGGGCGCCGCAGCAGTTTCATCCCGGCCTGCTCCGGCGTTCGATCCGCCTTGCGCTGGTTGTCCTCCGCGCAGGCGGCCACGGTGTTCAGCCAACTGTCCGCACCACCGCGCGACTTGGGCTGCAGGTGGTCGACCGTGGTGGCCCGCCGCCCGCAGTACGCGCACAGGTGTTGGTCCCGCGCCAGGACACCCCGCCGAGACCACGGGGCCTGTTGTCGGAACGGCACCCGTACGTACCGTTGCAGTCTGATCACCCTCGGGACCGGGACGGCGACGCCCGTCCCCCGGATCGAGCGCAGCGGGTGCGCCTGCTCCACCACCGCCTTGTCCTGGAGCACCAGGACGACGGCGCGCTGGAGCGACACCGTTGTCAGGGGCTCGTAGCTCGCGTTCAGAACCAGCGTGTTGCGCACTCGGCACACCCTTCCCACGGGCGTGCCACGGCGGCACGACCGTCTCCACACACGTCACTGCCGCCGCACGGCGGTGACACCACTCTGAATGGGCGCAGGGCCGACGAACAACGGAATTTCCGGTATCGGGGAGGGGCCCGGGGGAGTACGCCGCCAGGCCCGAGGGGGTGCCTCGGGGAAAACTCGCTGGCCGGAACCGCGTAGGCTCTATCAGGCTGGAGTCGTACCGACCCGGGGCCCGACCGCATCGGGCCGCCACCGGGCGGGCGCCCGATAGAAGGAGAAGCGTGACCGTGACGGACATCGTCGACGAGCTGCGGTGGCGGGGGCTGATCGCCCTGTCCACCGACGAGGACGCACTGCGCAAGGCGTTCGCGGACGGCCCGGTCACGTTCTATTGCGGCTTCGACCCGACGGCCCCCAGCCTGCACCTCGGCAACCTCGTGCAGATCCTCACCATGCGCCGCATCCAGCAGGCGGGGAACCTCCCGCTCGGCCTGGTCGGCGGCGCCACCGGCCTGATCGGTGACCCGAAGCCCACCGCCGAGCGCGTGCTCAACGACCCCGAGACGGTGGCCGGCTGGGTGGAGCGCCTGCGCGGCCAGATCTCGCGCTTCCTCGACTTCGAGGGCCCGTACGCGGCGCGCATGGTCAACAACCTGGACTGGACGTCGGGAATGTCGGCGATCAGCCTGCTGCGTGACGTGGGCAAGTACTTCCGGGTCAACAACATGATCGCCAAGGAGGCCGTCGCCCGACGGCTCAACTCCGACGCGGGCATCAGCTACACCGAGTTCAGCTACCAGATCCTCCAGGGCATGGACTACCTGGAGCTGAACCGCCGCTACGGCTGCACCCTGCAGACCGGCGGCAGCGACCAGTGGGGCAACCTGACCGCCGGCACGGACCTGATCCGCAAGGCCGACGGCAAGTCCGTCCACGCGCTGGCCACGCCGCTGATCGTCAAGGCCGACGGCACCAAGTTCGGCAAGACCGAGTCCGGCACCGTCTGGCTCGACCCCGAACTGACCACCCCGTACGCCTTCTACCAGTTCTGGCTGAACGCGGACGACCGGGACGTCTCCAAGTTCCTGCGGATCTTCAGCTTCCGCTCGAAGGAGGAGATCGGAGAGCTGGAGCGCGAGACCACCGAGCGCCCCGCCGCCCGCCTCGCCCAGCGTGCCCTCGCCGAGGAGCTCACCACCCTCGTCCACGGCGCCGAGCAGTACGAGCGCGCGGTCGCCGCGTCCAAGGCGCTGTTCGGCCAGGGCGACCTCGCGGACCTGGAGGCCCCGACCCTGGCGGCCGCCCTGGCCGAGGTCCCGAAGACCGAGACCCCCGAACTCCAGCCGGTGGTCGACCTGTTGGTCGCCGTCGGCCTGTCGCCGAGCCGATCGGCCGCGCGTCGGACGATCAAGGAGGGCGGCGCCTACCTCAACAACGTCAAGGTGACGGACGAGGAGGCAGTGCCGACCGAGGCCGACCTGCTGCACGGCCGCTGGCTGGTGCTGCGGCGCGGCAAGCGGAACCTGGCGGCGGCGGAGCTGGTCTCCGCCGGCTGACACGCCGGGCTGACCTGCTTGGCTGAAAGCACACCCACGCTGAGCTGCGGCTTCGAGCATCGAGGGCCGGATCTGGACAGATCCGGCCCTCGACGTTTGACGAGGCCCTCCGGGTGGCCTAGTGTTGAACGAGTCGCTGAAGCGGCCACCCCATTCAGCAAGACCCACTCTCACACCCCATTCACATGGGTTCGTTGGCGTTTTCGTCAACAGGGCGTGAGCGTGAATTTCGAGTAACTCTCGAAATGCGCTAAAGTGGTGGACGTCGCGAAAAGCGGCCCTGACCAGTTCGGGAAATCGGATGAATGAAACTCCGGAAAACGGAGCGGAAAACGTCTGGTAAACTGGAAACACGAAAGAACGAAGCCCGGAGGGTCCGCTGGAAGGCGGTCCGAAGGAAGCGTCCGTTCCTTGAGAACTCAACAGCGTGCCAAAAGTC